>NZ_JAXGWW010000063.1:0-10033 GCF_040773105.1 Lentilactobacillus sp. | reverse complement strand
CTGGGTACTGACAACGGAATGAACCTGATTCCTGCGCTGCTAACCTCGGCTCCCTGGCTCAAAATCATTGTGATTACCGCCTATGCCTCCATCGACACGGCGGTCGAGGCCATACGACGAGGGGCTACGGATTACATTCCAAAGCCATTTAGCCCCAGAGAAGTGATTGCCCGAATGAACGCCGTCTTGCGGCGATACGAGAAAAGCAATTCTGATAGTGGTTCCAATCAACCCGCTAACAAGGGTGAGGTCGAAACAACCGGACCATTTACGATCGACCATAAAAAGTATCGCGTCAGTACCGGTGATCATAATTTGAAGTTGACACCAAAAGAGTTTGAATTGATGCAGTATCTGGTTGGCCACGAAAATCAAGTGCTGAGCCGCGAGCAATTGCTTCAAGGTGTTTGGGGATTTGATTATTCCGGACAAAGTCGAATGGTCGATATTCAAATTGCCCACCTGCGGGAAAAAATCGAACCCGATCCTAAGAAGCCTAAATACCTAAAAACAGTTCGCGGTTTCGGCTATGAATTTTCAACTGGTGATGACGATGAGTAAACTTGCAAAGCAAACGTTAATTGTTTTTTTATTAAGCATTGCCACTTTGGCCATGCTTTTTTATGGCTTTACAAATAAATCGACTGGCTGGATTGTTTTAGCCCTGATAGCCGCTTTTGTCCTGGTTATCGCCAGCTTGGTATTAATGCTCCAGTACCGGAAGCACGACAAATTACTCAAACAATTGATGGTTATGACGGAAAATATTGTCGACCATCAGCCAGCAGTGCCATTGTTTGTGGAGCCGGGAAATTCATTAAAGGGAATTGCCGATCAGCTAAACGAGCTTCAAAGCCGCCAACAAGACGAGGGAAAAACCATCAGCAATAGTAACGCCGAACTGATCACAATCTTATCCAGCTTACCGGTTGGCGTGATGGTGATCGATTCCACCCATGACGTTATTTTTGCGAACCACGAAATGGGGAAAATTCTTGAACGTAACATTTTGACCCAGGTTCACCCATACACCCAAGACATTCGCAATTATCAATTATTGTCACTGGTGGAAAGCGTATTTGAAAATCACAAATCTCAGCACGTTGAGGTTCAAAGCGTTACCGGGGAGTCGGTGACTTGGGATACAAGCATTATTTTTAACCAGTTGGATAAGGACTTTCATATTTTGGTGATTATGTATGACATTTCAGATATTATTAACGTGAAGCAAATGCAAATCGACTTTTTGCGAAATGCCAGCCATGAATTAAAAACGCCGATTACCGCCATTTCAGGATTTACCAAAACCCTGTTATCCGGTGCAATGGATGACAAAAAGAGTTTAGTTGAATTTCTAAAAATTATTGACCAGCAAAGTGATCAGTTAGCCTCACTGGTCCAAGATGTTTTGACGATTTCACACATCCAAAATGGGACAAATTATGTTTATAAGCCATTGGCCCTCCACGATTTTGTCAATTCAGAATTAAAATCCTATGATTCGATGCTTGCCAACAATCATTTGACGATTCATAATCAAATTCCTGAGCACGTTGAAGTGAACACAGACACGACGATTTTAACTCGGATTTTGCGAAACTTGGTTAGTAACGCTATCAAGTACAATCAGCCAAATGGGGAGATCACCATTTCTTATGATGATAATGACAGTTATTGGCAGTTGATTGTTTCGGATACCGGAATCGGAATTGCCCAAAAAGATATTTCCAGGTTGTTCGAACGTTTTTACCGTGCCGACGATTCCAGAACCAAACAAAAGGTCAGCGGCACCGGCCTTGGATTATCGATTGTTAAAGAAATGGTTGACGCGATCGGCGGGACGATTCACGTTAAAAGTCAGCGTGGCGTGGGCTCAACATTCACCGTTGAATTTCCACTTGTTGACGAGGACAGTCAAACCGATTCTGAAAATCAATAAAGTTGTTTCATTTTGACAGGATATTTACAATTAACAAAGACTGGGATACCGGTCATTTAGATCCCAGAATTCAAATCAATACCGTGATGGCCCCAGACGCTGGGGTGGTCACGGTTTTTTGTCTTCACCGTCTTTTGGTTTGAAATCAAACAACCCCCTGACACATTTACATAACTTTTACATTCACCAAGTCAAATATTTACATTGATTGATTACAATATTAATTGAAGATCTAGGAGGAATTGGAATGCGAAAACGGACACTCTTAAAATTAGGACTTTGTTTGATCATCATTGTTGCCGGCATTGGCGCTTACAATGCCCGAAGCAAGACGTCAACCAACCAGCAATCAATTACGGCGGTTGGTTCAACCGCTCTACAGCCATTGGTTGAAGCCGCAAGTGAACAGTATTCGGCTGATCACGCCGGCATCTTTATTAACGTTCAGGGTGGCGGTTCCGGCACCGGACTTAGCCAAATTGAAACCGGGGCCGTTCAGATGGGAAATTCTGATTTGTTTGCTGAAGAAAAAGCGGGGATCAACCCAAAAGGCTTGGTTGACCACAAAATTGCCGTTGTAGGCGTTGCACCCATTACCAACGATCAAGTTGGCATTAAGAACTTGACAACCAAACAACTAATTGCCATTTTTACCGGTAAAATTACCAATTGGCGCCAGCTCGGTGGGCGAAATCTTCCGGTGACACTGATTAACCGTTCGCAGGGAAGTGGGACCCGGGTAACGTTCGAGCAATTCGGGCTGGCCGGTCATGAAAGTGCGACTGCCCAGGAACAGGATTCTTCAGGAACGGTTCGGCAAATTGTTTCCTCAACGCCTGGGGCGATCAGCTACGTTTCTTTCGGCTATATCAATAAAAGTGTCCAGCCCATTTCAATTAATGGCGTTCAACCAACTGAAAACAATGTGAAAAATAACAAATGGAAAATTTGGTCATATGAGCACATTTATACCCGTGGAAAACCGACTGGGTTAACCAAAAAATTCTTGACCTACTTAAAGAACGATCATATTCAAACAACCCTGTTCAACAAGCTGGGGTACATCTCCGTCAAGGATATGCAATACCAACGTTCGTGGCAGGGTAAAATTTCGAAGGGATCGGGGGAATAACTGTGCAAAATGAAAAATTAGCTAAGCAATTAATGAAAAAATCCAAGACGGCCCGTTATGAGCGCTTTGGCCACTTGCTGAGTCTATCTGCACTGCTCTTGATTATGGCGATTGTTTTGGGAATCATTGTCTTTGTTGCCAGCAAGGGGCTTTCCACCTTTTCTCGGGATAATGTGAGTGTCAAAGAATTCTTTACCGGCACGATTTGGAACCCGGGTACTAAAACGCCGAACGGCCAACAAGCCGTTGGTGCGTTACCCATGATTGTCGGCTCGTTTTTGGTCACGTTACTCGCAGCTGCTTTAGCGACACCGTTTGCGATTGGAACCGCCGTTTACATGACCGAAATTTCACCGAAGCGGGGTGCGAAAATTCTTCAGCCGGTAACTGAGCTGCTGGTTGGAATTCCTTCTGTTGTTTACGGATTTATCGGCTTGTCAGTGGTCGTCCCGTTTGTTCGAAGCACTTTTGGCGGTAGTGGCTTTGGAATTCTTTCAGGGACCTTCGTTCTTTTCGTAATGATTTTACCAACGATTGTCTCGATGACCGTTGATTCACTTAAAGGGGTTCCCAAGTATTACCGTCAAGCGTCTCTGGCCTTAGGAGCAACGAGGTGGCAGACAATTTGGAAAGTCGTTTTAAGAGCGGCAACACCAGGTATCTTGACAGCTGTCGTCTTCGGGATGGCCCGGGCGTTCGGTGAAGCACTGGCCGTTCAAATGGTTATCGGAAATGCTGCCCTGATGCCACATAACCTGACGTCACCCGCATCGACACTAACCTCGGTGTTAACCGCTGGGATGGGAAATACGGTGATGGGATCGCTGCAAAATGACGCGCTTTGGTCATTGGCACTGGTCCTCCTGGTCATGTCACTATTCTTCAACTTGTTGGTTCACATGATTGGCCGGAAAGGGGCGTTTAAAAAATGAATCGATCACAGAAGCAAAGTAAAATTGCCATTACCGGCTTAAAGCTGATTGCAGGATTTGTGGTGCTGATCTTAGCGTTTCTGATTGGCTACATTTTTATCACTGGCCTGCCACATGTCAGTTGGCATTTTCTGACATCTCCTGCCAAAGCCTTTAATGCCGGCGGTGGGATCGGCGTTCAACTCTTTAATTCGTTTTATCTCCTGGTATTAGCGATGTTGATTTCTTTACCGATTGCCCTGTTGGCGGCTATTTATTTGAATGAATACGCCAAAGATAACTGGTTTACGTCAATGATTAAGACGTCGATTGAAATTTTGAGTTCGCTTCCGTCCGTTGTCGTTGGGCTGTTTGGCTTTTTGCTTTTCGTTGTTCAGTTCAACTATGGGTTTTCAATTCTCTCAGGGGCCTTGACGCTGACGATTTTCAACTTACCGTTATTAACCCGAAACATCGAGGATTCACTTTCAAACGTTTCCGATGACCAACGTCAAGGCGGCCTCGGGCTTGGACTTTCAAAGTACGAAACCATTATTCATATCGTCGTCCCAGCGTCGCTTCCCGGCATCATTAGTGGAGTAATCCTGTGTTCCGGCCGGGTTTTCGGTGAGGCTGCCGCTTTAATTTATACCGCAGGACAAAGTGCACCGGCACTGAATTTCGGTGATTGGAATCCGTTTAACATCGACAGTCCGTTGAGCCCGCTCAGGCCTGCTGAGACTTTGGCAGTTCATATTTGGAAGATCAATTCAGAAGGGATTATGCCGGATCTGACTCAGGTTTCTTCCGGTGCCGCCGCCGTTTTGGTGTTGGCAATTCTAATTTTTAATCTATCGGCTCGTTTTATTGGTCGAAAAGTCTTTGAACGAATGACATCAGTCAAGTAGGTGAATGAAAATGCAAAATACAACTGAATTAAATGATAAACCGAAACGCTTCATTTACCATTTCAATCCCGAAGAAACTGAAATTACCATGCAAACCCGGGACTTGGAAATTCTATATGGAAAAACGTTGGCAATGCACAACGCGGATATTCAATTTCAAAAAAATACGATTACGGCACTGATTGGCCCGTCCGGTTCCGGTAAGTCAACCTTTTTGCGGGCGCTGAACCGGATGAACGATGGGGTGGCAACGGTGAAAGGACAGATTCTTTACCAGGGCGTTAACATTAACCAACCAAAAATTGACGTTTACGAAGTCCGTCGTCGGATCGGGATGGTATTTCAACGACCCAATCCATTCGCCAAGTCGATTTACGATAACGTGACCTTTGCCCTTCAGCGGCGCGGGATTCATGATAAAAAAGTGTTGGATGAAGTCGTTGAAAAGACATTAAAGCAGGCCGCTGTTTGGGATCAGGTCAAAGATTCTTTGAACAAAAGTGCGCTTTCACTTTCCGGTGGTCAAGCACAGCGGGTATGTATCGCCCGGGCGCTCGCCGTTCAACCGGACGTTTTATTGCTCGATGAGCCTGCCAGTGCTTTGGACCCAGTTTCAACCCAACAGTTGGAAGCAACCCTGCGGGAATTGAAAAAGGACTATACAATTATCATCGTGACTCACAACATGCAGCAGGCAGCTCGTTTAAGCGACTACACGGTCTTCTTCAATATGGGAGAGGCAATTGAGTATAATAAGACGAGAAAGGTCTTCACGCGGCCTAAAGTTCAGATGACGGACGACTATGTTTCAGGTAACTTTGGCTAGGAGGAACGACATGTCAGAACCAATTATTTCATCAGAAAACTTGGATTTATTCTATGGCGATTTTCAAGCGCTTCACGGCGTTAACTTAGACTTTGAGCCAAATCAAATTTCAGCCTTAATTGGGCCATCCGGATGTGGAAAGTCAACTTTTCTAAGGTGTCTTAACCGGATGAATGATATGATTGATGGCGTGACCATTACCGGAACGGTCAAGTTTCATGACAAAAATATTTACTCGCCTCAGACCAATCTGGTAGAATTGAGAAAATCTATTGGGATGGTGTTCCAACAACCCAACCCGTTTCCATTTTCAGTCTATGACAATATTACTTATGGGCTGCGAATTGCCGGAATCCGAGACAAACAAAAACTTGACGAGATCGTTGAGCGCAGCTTGAAGCAGGCGGCCGTTTGGGATGAAGTCAAGGACAACTTGTACGACAACGCCCTGTCGTTTTCCGGCGGTCAACAGCAGCGAATTTGTATCGCCAGAGTGTTAGCGACTTCGCCATCGGTTATTTTAATGGATGAACCGACCAGTGCTTTGGATCCAATTTCCAGTGCCAAGATTGAAAATACTTTGCTTGAATTAAAAAAAGATTATACAATTATTATTGTGACGCACAACCTGCAGCAAGCTTCCCGAATCTCTGATAAAACAGCGTTCTTCATGGAAGGCAGAGTTGTTGAATACGATATGACCACTAAGATGTTCGTAAATCCCGACCAAAAACAGACTGAGGATTATGTAAGCGGACGATTCGGATAGGAGAGATGTTTATGGGGAAAGTGTTTGATGAAGAAATCATCAGTTTGAAAGCTGATTTTATGAAGTTGGGGGCACTCGTCGGAGAGGCGGTCACTAATGCGGGGCAAGCCTTCGTTGACCACGATATTCAAAAAGCCGAAGCGGTTGTGACCAACGATCATGAAATCAATCATCTCCAGATCCACATTGAAAAGCGGTCATTTGAAATGATTGCCCTGTACCAACCGGTGACCGGCGACTTACGGGAAGTTGTCGGCATTTTAAAAGCAGTGACTGATTTGGAACGGGCCGGGGATCACGCAAGAAATGTTGCCCGTTCAGCGATTTCAATTAAAGGCATGCAGCGAATTGCCACTGTTGAAGAAATCATTGCTACGATGGCGCTAAAAGTAATCCAACAATACGATGATTCAATTGAATCATACGGTGACGCTGACGAAGATAAGGCCAAACGGACGGCGCAATCATTTGATAAGAAGATTGACGAACTCTATAACGCGATCGCTTCTCCAAGCTATCAGGCAATGGCTAAAGACCCGAAAATTGTCAGCTCCGCGATTATCTATCTGAATGTTGCCAAAGACTTGGGTCGAATCAGTGATTACAGCACGAATATCTGCGAGTGGACGGTTTACCTGGCAACGGGGAAAATTATTGAATTAAATTAAGAATGGTTGATATTTTGCACTGCATACTTGATTGCAGTGCCTTTTTTAGATAATCTTAAGTTAGAAGCTTTAAAGTGGAGGTCATGAGGATGAATAATCGTCAGAAATTGCATCGTTCAGTGACCAACCGGGTACTTGCTGGTGTTCTTGGTGGAATTGCCGAGTACTTTGGTTGGAATTCAACTTTAGTTCGAATTTTGTACGTCGTTTTGGCATTTACACCGGGAATTAATATCATTGCCATCATTGGCTATATTGTCATGATATTTGTGATTCCAGGTGACCCGAGTGAACCCGGTTCATTTGTTGACCAGCTGAAATCCACTTTGAGTAATGGGACTTCTCCCAACAAATCCAGAAAGGTTATTCATAACGTTGAAGAAAAAGACGTCCATGATGACCAGAAAAGGGGTTAATCCTTGCGATTCTTAACAACCGTTTTAGTTGATACGATTTTATTTATGGCGATCAGCGGTTTTTTCCCGGCCAATTTTTACGTTGCCAGCGTTGAAATTGCCGTTATCGCCGCATTTGTCTTAGCGGTTCTGAATTGGCTTGTCAGACCGGTGATCACGATCCTGTCGCTGCCGATCAACGTTTTGACGTTGGGGCTGTTCACACTGGTGATCAATGGGCTAATGCTCGAAATGACAGCGTCAATTGTTGGGTCCGGGTTTCGCTTTTCCTCGTTTTGGATGGCGATGCTGGTTGCAGTATTGATGTCGTTGGTCAGTGCAATTATTGCTGAATATTTTCACAAGCCATAAGGACTTGTGCGCTTCAAAGTGATAAAATTGTAGTGATAAATTGAGGAGGGATGTTCTTGACTGAAAGTGTAACGGTGGCTGACTTAGTTAAAAATGCCAGGTTGGATGTCTACTATGGAAAAGAATACTTGGAAGAACGGACAATTTCGACCGCCGATATTTCTCGGCCTGGTCTGGAGTTAACCGGATTTTTTAATTACTATCCTGCAAAACGGATCCAGCTGCTGGGAATTACTGAAATTTCATATTCTAAAGGGATGTCTCATGAAGATCTCCTCGATGTCATGCAACAAATGTGCCAACCGGAGACCCCGGCTTTTGTGGTGTCGACGCAATTGGATCCGCCTGAAGAATTGCTGCAGGCAGCTAAGGAACAACATATTCCTGTCTTGGGATCCAAATTGACGACGTCGCGGGTTTTGAGTAACATGACCAACTATCTGGACGATAAGCTTGCGGAGCGTAAGTCATTGCATGGTGTTTTGGTCGATGTTTATGGGCTCGGGATCTTAATTACCGGAGATAGCGGTATTGGTAAGAGCGAAACCGCGCTGGAGCTGGTCAAACGTGGTCACCGTTTGATTGCGGATGACCGGGTTGAAGTGTACCAAC
This sequence comes from Lentilactobacillus sp., assembly GCF_040773105.1. NCBI lineage: Bacteria > Bacillati > Bacillota > Bacilli > Lactobacillales > Lactobacillaceae > Lentilactobacillus > Lentilactobacillus sp. The sequence continues at coordinate 1,501 of NZ_JAXGWW010000063.1, read as the reverse complement.
AGGACGAACAAACGTTGATGGGCACCGCCCCGGCAATTCTACGTCATTTGTTAGAAATTCGTGGGATTGGGATTATTGATGTCATGACGTTGTTTGGTGCCGGTGCAGTCAGAAGTCAAACCAAAGTCGCCTTGATCATTCATTTGGCCAACTATACCAAGGAAGCCAAGTTCGATCGGTTGGGCAACGGGACTGAAAACGTCCATATTTTTGACGTTGATGTCCCCAAAATTACCATCCCGGTGAGAACCGGTCGGAATTTAGCAATCATTATTGAAGCCGCTGCGATGAACTTCCGTGCTCAGAGCATGGGCTACGACGCAACCGAGACCTTTGATCGGAATTTAAACAATCTGATCAAAGTGAACAGCAAAAATGATGAAAAGCATAAGGAAGAACAAGAACACGTTGAGGAAAAGAACAAACACCTCATTAGTGATGATAACAAGGATTCTGATAAGAAATAGGAGATCGTTGAAGTGGGAAATTTATTAAGTCTGGCTCTAAACCCAATCGCATTTAATTTGGGGCCGATTGAAGTTCACTGGTATGGAATTATCATCGCCAGTGGCGTGATTTTAGCGGTCTACCTGGCAGTTCGAGAAGGCGACAAGCGCGGTATCAAAGCAGATGATATCTACGACATGATTTTGTGGGCACTGCCTGCAGCACTCATCTGTGCCCGCCTGTATTACGTCATTTTTCAATGGAGTTATTACAAAGATAATCTTGGTGAAATCGTCAAGATATGGGATGGCGGGATTGCCATATATGGTTCCTTGATTGGGGCAATGATCGTCGTCATCCTATTTTGCCGCCACCGGTTTATTCCGGTTTGGCTGATGCTCGACGTTGCTGCGCCAACCGTTATCCTGGCGCAGTCAATTGGCCGCTGGGGGAACTTCATGAACCAGGAGGCTTTTGGTCAAACCACAACTTTGAGTTTTCTTCAAGGGTTGCATTTACCACAGCCAATTATTTCCCAGATGTATATTAGCGGCGCCTACCGACAGCCAACGTTTTTATATGAATCGTTGTGGAGCCTGCTGGGATTTCTGGTTTTGATCACGTTGCGACACAACCCACACTTTTTCAAACGTGGGGAAGTCTTTTTGACCTACGTAATGTGGTATTCATTTGGCAGGTTCTTCGTTGAAGGCATGCGGACGGACAGCTTGATGCTGGCGGGCGTGCGCGTTTCTCAAATCTTGTCAGTGATATTGTTTGTAAGTGCGATTATTTTGATTATATATCGGCGCCGAGATACAACGAATCCGTGGTATCTGGATGGCAATGATTTAAAAGTAGATTAATAATTTACCAAATAGAGGAGATTAATTATGGCTAAAAAAGTTGCAGTGCTTGGTGCAGGTTCTTGGGGAAGCGTTCTTGCAAGCTTGTTGGATGAGAACGGCTCAGATGTTAAATTGTGGTCGTACAACCCCACACAGGTTAAGGAACTCAATGAGCAACACACAAACAAACGATATATCAAGGATTT
>NZ_JAXGWW010000062.1:0-10037 GCF_040773105.1 Lentilactobacillus sp. | reverse complement strand
TAACGATTGAATAGAATTTAATTCGTTTATTGAACGAAATCCGCGATAATGCTAAAATAAATATGTGTTTTTTTATTCATAACCGAACTATAGAGGGAGCTATTATATGTTAAATTCAATTGCCAAGTATTTCGAATTCGATAAGCGAAATACCAATTTTCGTACTGAAATAATCGCTGGGATTACCACGTTTGTTTCAATGGTTTACATCCTTTTTGTTAACCCCAACGTTTTAGGCGTTAGCGGGATGGATAAAGGGGCGGTCTTTACAGCGACTGCCTTGGCTTCAGCATTTGGCTGCTTCATGATGGGCTTTCTTGCCAACTATCCCATCGCAATTTCTGCTAGTCTGGGAATCAACGCCTTTTTTGCCTATTCAGTTGTTATTGGCATGAAGGTTTCATGGCAGACTGCCCTGGCCGGTGTATTTGTTGCTTCGATTATCTTCATGATCTTGACCGCCTTGAAGCTGCGGGAAAAGATCATCGACTCAATCCCCGTTGATTTGAAGGCAGCGATCGGTGGTGGTATTGGTCTATTCATTGCATTCATCGGGATGGGTGACGGTGGCTTGGTTTCTGCCAGCAAAGATACCATGGTCACATTGGGGTCGCTGCACGTTGGGACGACTTGGCTGACCATCTTTGGCCTGTTAATCACCGTCATTCTCATGAGCATGCGCATCCCTGGTGCCATCTTTATCGGTATGGTTTTAAACGCCATCTTGGGAATGGTAACCGGGTTAATCCCGCTGCCACACCAATGGGTTGCGCCAATTCCAAGCCTCAAGCCAACCTTTGGCGTTGCAATTAGTCACATTGGCGACATTAACTCGGTTCAGCTGATTGTCGTTGTGCTGACGTTCCTATTAGTTACTTTCTTTGATACCGCCGGAACATTGGTTGGTTTGGCTGAGCAAGCCGGCTTTATTAAAAATAACAAAATCCCCCGCATTGGTCGGGCGTTAATCGCTGATTCCTCAACGATGCTTGCCGGATCAATCTTGGGAACTTCGCCAATGGGTGCCTTCGTCGAATCTTCTGCCGGAATTGCGGTTGGTGGCCGAACCGGCTTTACTGCCATTGTCGTCGGAATCCTGTTCATCTTGGGAACGTTCTTTTCTCCACTATTGACCGTTATTACCAGCCAAGTTACCGCCCCAGCCTTGATTATCGTCGGTGTCTTGATGGCCCAATCGTTGAAAAACGTTCACTGGGAAAAATTTGAAATTGCTGCTCCTGCCTTTATCACCTTGGTCGGAATGCCATTTACTTATAGTATCGCCGATGGAATCGCCCTCGGCTTTATCACGTATCCCATCACAATGATTGCTGCTCGTCGTGGTAAAGAAGTTAGCGCCATGATGTATGGTTTGGCCGTTGTGTTTGTTATCTTCTTGTGGATTTTAAATAATTAGTGTGTGACGAGCAACTGGTGAGGCAAAACATATTTTGACCTCACGCACCAAAAGCGGTAACCTATAAAGGTTGTTTAACAACTGAATATTTAACAAGGAAGGAATTTGTTATGAATTCTAAGACTAATTTGTTTGGCATCAGTAACGTTCGTGACCTCACGAAAGCTGCTGTTGTATCTGCACTCTACATCGTCATCACGATGGTCTTTGCAGCCTTGAGTTTTGGCCCAATTCAATTCCGCTTTTCGGAAGGTTTAAATAACCTTGCCGTTTTCAACAAGCGCTACGTTGTGGCGATCACGCTGGGATGTTTTATTTCGAATATGATGTCGTCGCTTGGGCCGCTGGATATGGTGGTCGGAACTGGTGAAACGTTCATTGCGCTGTTGACCATCAACATCGTTACCCGTTTCATCAAATCGCTGCCATTAAAGTTGGTCGCATCCGTTTTGATCGGAACCTTTTACATGTTCATCGTGGCAGCAGAAATTGCCTACCTGGGAAGCACCGCCTTTTGGCCAACCTTCTGGAGTGCTTATCTGACAACTGCCATTGGTGAATTTGTAACCATGACGATTGGTGCTGTATTGGTTTACATCATCAATGTGAAGTATGACTTAAGTAAATAAGTTCCATCGGGAGTGTGCCAAAAGGCGGTTTTGCTTCCGTAGCATAACCTAGAATGACTTTTTGAGCTGAAAGCTCGGAAAGTTATTCGTAGTTATGCCTAGGAAGCGGCCTTTTGGCACACGTTCCGGCTATATAAAATTGAAGAAACAAGGGGCTGTTAGCAAAACGTTAGTTTTGTCACAGCCCCTTTCTAAAATTAAATTGAATCCATGCAAACTAAAAATAGATATTACAAGAATCAATCAAACGACAATTCTTGTAATATCTATTGATTTTAACTAATTAAATTAAAGCAAATTTTTTGAAGTGCTTTGACAAATACTTAAGCGTCAAACTGGTTGGCTCTTGTGCAAGTTCCAGTGGTCTTCCACTAGCCATCACCTTTCCACCAGCCGAGCCGCCCTTTGGTCCCAGGTCAATCATATAGTCGGCGTTAGCCATCAAATCCAAATCGTGTGTAATCAACACAATAGTTGCACCCTTCTGTTTTAGTCTATTCATGACTCCCAGCAAAGTTTGAACATCGTTAGGATGCAGGCCAATGGATGGTTCGTCAAAAACAAAAAGGGTCCCTTCCTGCTTCTTGTTCAAATGATTAACCAATTTAAGCCTTTGTGCCTCTCCGCCCGAAAGGCTTGGTGTACTTTCACCCAAGTGTAAATAATCGAGGCCAATCTCATCCAACAGCTGAAGTTGTTTTTCGATCTTCGGTACATCTTTGAATACTTCAAGTGCTTGCTTAACGGACAGGTTTAATAAATCAACAAGTGAATAGCCACGCCAATGAATCTTCTGGATTTCATCTTTATACCGTGTTCCGTGACAATATGGGCAAACTTCTTCCATATCTGGCAAATACTGAATGTCCAACGAAATGGTGCCAACTCCTCCACAATGTTCACAAGCACCCTGCTTATTATTATATGAAAAATATGCCACCCCATAATGCTTTTTCTTGGATTCAGGAAGGTCTGCGAAAAGTCTTCTTAAATTGTCCATAATCGACGTATAGGTCGATAAACTTGAACGGGAATTTTTTCCAATTGGTTTAGAATCAACGGTAACCACATTGGAAAGCTTTGTTTTTAAAAATTGAATTTGCTTGGGTAATTGTCGTCCCTGCTGTTTAGCCATAATCGCAGGAACTAAACTATTGATGATAAAACTTGTTTTACCGGCCCCAGAAAACCCAGTCACCGCGGTAATCTCATAACCTGGAATTTTCACATCAATGTCGTGGAGATTGAAATAATGATCAACTTTTACCTGGGTTGTCAGTAATTTGCCATTCTTTGAAGTTGACACCTTTTCATGCATAATATTGGCTGTCCCCGACATAAACGGACCAATTAATGAGCTGGCTTGATGCCGTAAATCTTCTGGTGTTCCCTCGGCAATAATTTCCCCACCAGCATCCCCAGATCCAGGACCAACCTCGATGACCCAATCAGCCGCTTCAATAATATCAACTTCATGGTCGACAACTACCAACGAATTTCCTTGTGCAATCAATGCCTTGAACACACGAATCAGCCCCCTAATATTATCGGGGTGTAGTCCAATAGAGGGTTCATCTAATACATATAAAACCCCAGTTGTCTGAGTTCGAAGTGTCTTTGCGAGCTGAATCCTTTGAAGTTCCCCAGTCGATAGCGTGTTGCCACTTCGAGACAAAGTTAAATAATCAAGTCCTAGTTCCAGCAAAGGATGCAAGGTCTCCGTCAAGTTTTGGAACAAAACGTTTGCCATCGCCTGCATCTCGCTGGGAAGTAATTCTTTGGTCTGATTTTCCCAGTCGCGAAGCTTACTAAGCGAAAGATCAGCCACTTGCGCAATGTTTGCTCCACCAACAAGTTGGCTTAATAAATCAGGATTTAATCGTGTTCCATGACACACTGGACAGACTGAGAAATGAAAAAACTGGTTGACCTTCTTAATAGCCCGTTCACTCTTAACCGACTTTAAGGAGTCATATACGGCTTCGTAAGCATTCTCGTATAATGTCTTATCAGTGTGAAACACGCGCCCTGTGGACGTCCTAAAATCCACAGGATACTGTTTCTTTGCACCATGCAAGACGATGTCTTTTTCATGATCCGTCAAGTCCTTATAAGGGATATTGATCCGAACACCCAAGGTTTCAGCAACCGTTGGCATAAAATTACGCCCTGGAAGGTGCCAAGAGGCAACTGCGCCCTCAGCCAGCGTTTGATTCTCATCTCCAATCAATTGATTTTCATCTAATTGTCGGACCTTTCCCGTACCATGACACCTTTTACAAGCACCACCTGAATTAAACGCAAAGTCTTCAGCCGATTTAGCCATAAATTCAACGCCACACGTAGGACACTTAATGATCCCCATCTTACTATCGGCACCACCAGGAAGATCCATTGCCTGAGCAATTTTTAAGCTTGGCTGGATTCGGTGCCCGTTAGGACAAATTGTCGATCCCAATCGAGAAAAAATGAGTCGAACCACATTAAAGATTTCGCTCATCGACCCAACAGTCGACCGCTCCGATGGTACGTTTGGGCGCTGTCGCAAAGCAATTGCGGATGGAATATGTCTAATTTCTTTCACGTCTGATTGTTTACTTTGAGAAATGCGTCGTCTAGTGTACGTCGATAGTGCTTCCAAGTAACGGCGCGAACCTTCAGCATACAAAATTCCCATTGCTAATGAACTTTTCCCCGACCCTGAAGGACCGGATATCGCCACAAATTTGTTTAGTGGGATATTGACGTCAATATTTTTCAAGTTATGTACATTACCGCCACGGACTTCGATTTGAGTCACTTTATTGTTGGCTGTCTTCATAGTCTATAACCTCCTAATAATTCTTCACACTCGGCAATTTTCAATATAGAGAACACTTTAAACTATAACGTTTGGTTACAGTCAAGGAAAAAGTATAATTTTAACCGAGTATTTTATCTTGACTATAACGTTACGAGACGGTTTATAGTAAAGATATTCAAACAAAAAGGAGAATGATCGCTATGAAATCAGTAGTTGTTAAACAAGCTGGCGGCCCAGAAGTACTTGAATTTGAGGAACGACCAATTCCAACCGCCACCCAAAATCAAACCGTTATTAAAATTCACGCTTTTCCCGTCCACCGTTATGAAGTCTTGACCCGTGAAGGCGGCTCACCTTCAGTAAAATTCCCACGAGTCATTGGCGTTGAAGCTGTTGGTGAAGTCTACCACCCCTCAAAGACTAGCCAATTAACTGCCGGACAAAAAGTGATTACATTTATGGGCGGTCTTGGCCGTGAATTTGATGGTAGTTATCAAGAATATGCTTTAGTTCCTGATAGCATCATTTACCCGGTAACGTACAATGGCACTTGGACCGAGTTGGCAAGTTATCCAGAAACCTTCTACACAGCATTTGGTGCGCTTAAAGCTACTCGTCTCCAAAAAGGTCAGTCCTTACTTGTTCGCGGTGGTACAACAGGAGTTGGTATGGCAGCCCTAGTCTTAGGAAAAGCGCTGGGTCTTCGTGTTGCCACGACGACTCGGCAAAGTGATCGGGAACCTGTATTATCTAATTTAGGTGCCGACGAAGTGATCCTGGATCATAACGACCAGCTCCAGACCAGCAGTAAATATGACGGTGTGATTGATATGGTTGGTGTTCCTGTTGTCGTTGATTCCCTCAGCCACCTCAAGAATGGTGGAACTTACACGTTAGTTGGAATGGTCACTGGACAATGGGTGTGGAAAGACTTTGATCCATTTACCAACTTATCAAATAAGTACGCGACTGTTTATGATTCATCTCAAGTCTATAGTCATATGGTCCAAGAAATGTTTGGACTCATTAATCAAAACCACCTGGAAATTCCAATTTCTAAAGTCTTCAAATTAAACGACATTCAAGAAGCTCACCGTTATGTCATGAAAAAAGACCGGCCTGTGGGACAAGTAATCGTATCAAATGACTAACCAACACAGACGGTCTCAACGTTCATTGGAAAAATTTGAGTATAGTCTTACCTTACACACATGATATAATTGATCGATAAATAACGGTATGTAACGATCAACAGAAGGAGTCGGATATGTTAAAAATCAGTGATATGGCGAATTTAGCCAATACAACTCGGCGAACACTTATATTCTATGACGAAGAAGGGATCTTTAAACCTGATAAAAGAACTGAAGCCGGCTATCGTTACTACAACTATGATCAGTTATATGATTTAATGTTTATCTTGGGCTTACGAAGTTTAGATATCCCCTTGGAAGAAATTAAAAAGATTGAAACTCAATCAGCAAATGTCCCAGAATTTCAGCTGATCGATGCCGAAGCAAAAATTGACAAAAAGATCAACGAATTGGCTAAAATTAAAAAAGTCCTATGCAAAAAAATCGAAGATCAGTCGACGACGGATGAGTCAGCCCTTTACCAGCCGGAAATCAAGAAGCGGCCGGAAATTGGATTTTGGTGTTCCCGCCAATCAATCAGTTGTACAAAAGAAGAGGTTGCCCAATTGTTTTCAGAATTCTATAAGCAGTTAGGCTCACTGGCAGTGATGGATACAACTAAATCAGGCTTCTTAACCAAATTATCCGTTGAAAATCCTGACGGTTATGCTGACGCGTCTTTTCGAATTATCAAACAAACGATAGATGATCAACAGGATGTATTAATCCCTATTATCAAAAAAAGTGGCGGTGATTACGTCACCGTTTTAGTTGAAAATAATTTGGCGGGTATTTCCAAAGGGCTCTCTCGACTAAAAGCATTCTGCCACAATCATCATTTAAAAACCAACGACCATTTATGGCAAATTAATACCGGGGACACTTTAATTGAAACTGGTTCTTCCAAATATGGTTGGCTTGAATTTGCTGTCTTAAATGAAACTCATTAATCTTTTCCAACAAAATAAGGACCCCACCGCCCTCTAAGCGGTGAGATCCTTATTTGTTCTTTAAATCTTGAAAGGTATTCGAACCAATCATTGACCATAATTGGTCGGTATTTCTTTTCGTTAAAACGCTTCTGCAGGGTGGAACTGACAAACTACTCGGATCTAAGCTCGCTGACTTAGTACCTACACTATTTTCGGATGCTCCCTCGTTTGTCTTGCAGGTGATTAGTTCATTCACCTTTCACCATTATTATAAGTCCAAATGGCCTTTCAAACAAACAATCTGCCTTCAAGTTAACCCTGTAAGTCGCTAAAAATCCTTTGCATTCGGCTCTCAATATCGTATATCTCACCAGCATATTCTTTGAGGTTGCCGGTGTGCTGCTTCACTTTGTCATCTGGGACATCCGTCTTGTATCGCAGCCTGTGTTCCAGACTGGCCCACATATCCATGCCGATGGTTCTGAGTTGCACTTCAATTGGCACATCAAACACGCCGTTTGATTGAAACACCGGAACGGATACCACTAAATGAAGGCTTCGATACCCACTTGGTTTGGGATCTTTGATATAATCTTTTCGTTGTAAGAGTGTCACATCAGATTGCTTGACCAGCGCGTCTTCCACCCGGTACACATCATCGATATAGTTGGTAATAACCCGAATGCCGCCAATGTCTCGAATCTTATGGTGAATGGTATCAATATTCAGCGGGTAGCCCTTACGGTTGATTTTGCCAACCAGACTGCGGACACTTTTCATTCGCTCTTCCATATGATGAATCGGGTTATGGTCGTAATTGAGTGAATATTCCTCATCCAGATTTTCCAACTTTGTCCCAATCTCGTTAACACCGGAATGCCTCAGTTGGTATATTTCGGCCAGCTCCTTGAGGTCACCAATTTGGCTTTTCATTGGTAACTTATCAAGTTCCTTCATAATCTGCTTAGCGTCCATGAAGTTGCTGCGCTCTAATATCATTGTCATTTCTGCCTCCTCTATTACAAAATTGGTGACAACAGGCGACTAAACGTCTGCTTGAATTTCAACCAAAGTGACTGTTGTTCAAACATTTCAGTTGTTTGTAATTCACTGACATCAATGTCGTTTAAGAAAATGTCCCGTAGTTCGGCTGAAAACTTTTGGTCATAAATAAACGAATTAATTTCAAAATTGAGCTTGAAACTCCGATAATCCAGATTAGCGGACCCCACTGAAGAAATTTTGTCATCAATAACCATTGTTTTGGCGTGCATAAAGCCATTGCCATAATAATAGATCTTGACGCCTTCTTCAGCTAATTGGTGGGCGTAGTACTGGGTTGCCCGATAAACAAAGGGATGATCGGGCATGCTGGGGACCATGATTCTCACGTCGACACCAGACATAGCCGCAATCCGCAGCGCATCCATCACACTATCATCAGGAATCAGGTAAGGTGATTGAATCCAACAATACTTTTTGGCCATGGTAATCAGCTTAATATAACCCATTTTAATCTGTTGTAAATCCGAATCCGGCCCACTGGAAACAATCTGCATATTGACGCTTCCTTTGGTAGTTGTGACCGGGAAGTATTTGGCCTCGACTCTGTCTTCATCAATCTGATCCCGTGGACTGGTAGCGTTCCAATCAAGGATAAATCGCGCCTGCAGGCCAAACACGCCGGATCCAATAATGCGGATATGGGTATCGCGCCAGTTACCAAATTTCTTCTTGCGGCCCAGGTACTGGTCACCAATGTTGAAGCCACCAGTATAGCCGATTGTGCCGTCAATGACAATAATCTTTCTGTGATCACGGAAATTAATACGAAAATCTAAAAGAACTGATCGCGTGTTCAAGAATGGAAAGGCTTTGCCACCAGCATCAACCAGTGGCTGGAAGAATTTCCGTGTCGTTCCCATCGACCCCCATGAATCGTAGATCACACGCACTTCAACTCCTTGGCGAGCCTTTTCAACCAGCAAGTTCAAGATTTCATTTCCAATTTTGTCATTATAAAATGTGTAAAATTCGATGTGGATACTTTTCTTAGCGGCTTCAATATCCCCAATAATTTTATGGAACAAGGGATTTCCATTGGTAAAAATATGGACTTTGTTCTGTCGCGATAAAAATGCCTGATCCGTTGTCATGAACATATCAACCGCGGTCCTGGCACTGGTTACAACTTCATCAGCCGGCGTCTTTTCATTATGTCCCAGCTGCTTTCGCTGTTCATTCAAGCGTTCGTCGAGTTGCATTTGAACATGTTTATGTAATTTAAATAACCGATTCTTCGGTAATTTTCGGCCTAAGAAGGCGTATGCAATAAAGCCGACCAGCGGTAAAAATACCAGCACCAGCAGCCAAGCCCAAATTGCGGCGATATCCCGCTTCTCCCGGAACACCGTAAAGATGGCAAGAATCGCGTTAATTACGACGATGACATTAAAAACAGACGACCAATCAATATTCATTTTTTCCTCCCCGCAGCCACTTTTAGGCTAAAATAAGAATACATACTGTAAGTATACTAGAAAGAAGCGGAAATAATTATGAATTTATCAAGTTTTTTTATCGTCGGGATTCATGGTATCCACTCAATTAGCTTTATTCATTTTCTGTTTAAAGAACAGCCAATACTTGGAATTGGGCTGATGGTTGCGCTCGTGCTCTACATGATTTATAAGTACATGAACCGCTAGGATTTGCATTTATTGATAGAAATAAAATAGACGGGAAGTTTAAGATGAAAAAGCAAAGTACAACTGCGCGTTGGATCGCGCTTTTGGCAATGGGATTGGGTGTCTTTATGGGACTCCTCGATGTGACTGTCGTCAACGTCGCCCTGCCAACGATGGTTAAGGGATTCAATACCACTTTTACGAATTTACAGTGGGTGTTAAACGCCTACACACTGGTCTATGCCGTCACTTTGATGATTATGTCAAAGTTAGGTGACATGTATGGTCGAAAGAAAATTTTTCTGGGATCATTAATTTTATTTGTTATTGCTTCGGCCATTAACGGCATGGCGCCAAGCCTGCTAATCCTAGACCTCGGTCGTGGGGTTCAAGCGATTGGTGGCGCTGGAATGATGTCGTTGTCGATGGCGTTGGT
>NZ_JAXGWW010000061.1:0-10289 GCF_040773105.1 Lentilactobacillus sp. | reverse complement strand
ACCATCACGTTCGAGACGCGCGTCACCGACCCGGCCGTCTATGCGGCCAACGTGACCAACGTGCAATACCGCAACACGGCCACGATCTCCGGCACCGGCGTGACCACGACGTCTTCCACGGGCAACCGGAACGTCGCCTTCGATATTAATTTTAACGTTTGGCACCGGTTTGTCCAAAAAATTACAGCCTTTAACGAAGGCTTGATAGACTAAATTATCAGCGTTTTGAAATTCTTTCGGCGATCCGGTAATGATCAACCGCGCATCACTTGTTTCAAATGAAATGGTCGAATAATACGATACCGCCAAGCCGAGGCAGTCAAATCCGACGCCGACATTGGCACTAGTTGCTGGAACTTTGATCCTTATCATAGAATACCTCCTCGACTTTTTGCTTAACATATTCGGTCATCTGGTCTTTTTGAATGACGCTTTCATGACGGACTGGCAGGTCCCAGACTTTGCTTAAATTGTCGGGAATCGGCGCGTTGGTTGCCGCATTCAGATCTTTCATGACTTGTTGAACGTCATCTGATGTTTCGGGTAAAACGGCGTTTGCCACCGCGTTAACGAACTTATAGGGGCTGGCAGTACTTAAGAGAACCATCGGTGTATCCGGATCAATCTCCTGGTAATCACGCATCACCTTGTAACCGGCGGCGGTATGTGGATCCATCAGGTAGCCGTTTTGTTCATAAACATCGTCAATCGAACTTTCGATGTCCTTATCAGTGCTAAAGCCACAATAGAAATCCTTTTGGATGTTTGCCAGGACTTCCTTTGAAACTTCGTACTTTCCACTGTCTTCCAGGTCGTCCATTAGTTGTTTCACGTATTTCGTATCTTCGCCGCTCTTATAATAAAGAAGGCGTTCAAAGTTGCTGGAAATTTGAATATCCATGCTTGGGGCGACCGTCTGGAAGAACGGCCGGTTACGGTCATAGACGCCATGGTTGAAGAAGTTGGCCAAAACGTTGTTTTCGTTACAAGCAACAACAAATTTATTGACGGGCAAGCCAAGCATTTTAGCATAATAGCCGGCTAGAACATCACCAAAGTTTCCAGTTGGGACGGTAAAGTTAACCTTGTCGCCAACTTGAATTGAGCCGTTGTTTACCAGTTGTTTGTAAGAATCAAAGTAGTAAACGACTTGGGGGATCAATCGGCCAATATTGATTGAGTTGGCGCTTGAAAGGGTGACACCGTCTCCCAAGGATTGTTTCAAATCGTTATCATTAAAGATCTGCTTAACGTTGGTCTGCGCATCGTCAAAGTTTCCTTCGATTGCGGCCACCTTTGTGTTTGAACCACCAGTGGTAATCATCTGTAACTTTTGAATTTGGCTGACGCCGCCATCTGGGTAAAAGACGATAATCCCCATGTTGTGGAGGTCCTTGAAGCCTTCCAGAGCGGCTTTTCCAGTGTCACCACTTGTGGCTGTTAGAATCATTACCTTATTATTGTCGGTTAAAACATGTTTCATTAACTGCGGTAATAGTTGTAGGCCAACATCTTTAAAGGCGCTGGTTGGTCCGTGGAAGAGCTCCAGGACATGGAAATTGTCAACGTCGACGACCGGCGTAATCTTTGGCGTATCGAAGCTTGATTGATAGGCGGCGTCGATACTCTCATCAATCTCGTCGGCCGAAAAGTCTGGCAATAAAATAGATAAGACAGCGCGCGCGATATCTTGATAATTTAATTGAATTAATTTTTCGAAGTTTACTTGGAGTTTTTCCAAGTCGGGATAAACGAAGAGACCCTTGTCATCAGCGAAGCCTTTTTTGATGGCGTCCTTAGCTGAAATCTGGATTGAATCGTTTCTGGTACTCGTATAATATTTATTCATCAACTTTACTCCTTGCATTTCTATGATTTATATGATAATCTGTTTTCATGTAAAACACAAGTGTTTATTATTTGTGAACACCGTAAAAATTGGAGGTTGGAGCTGTGAATATTGCAATATTAGGATTTGGGACAGTCGGATCAGGCGTATACAAAATTATCCAAAATGCCAAGCGCCAAGCCCAAAACCTCCATGTAAAGCATATTTTGATCAGAAAGAATAAAAAACCGGATTTACCGGAAATGACGGATAGCATTGATGAAATTTTAAACGATCAGGATGTTGACGTTGTCGTCGAAGTTATCGGCGGCATCGAACCGGCCCATCAATACATAGTGGACGCACTGAAGCATCACAAGCACGTTATTACCGCTAACAAAGCCGTGATTGCACAGTATATGGATGAGTTCACGAAGGTCGCCGCTGAGAATAACGCCAAGTTTTACTTTGAATCAAGCGTCGGCGGTGGGATTCCCTGGATCCAAGGATTGGAACGGGCACTACGGGTTGACGATGTCACTAAGATTCAAGGAATCTTCAATGGAACCAGTAATTTCATTCTTGCCCAGATGCACCGCACCGGCAAGTCGTTCAATGAGGTTTTAATGGAAGCCCAGCAACTTGGTTATGCCGAAGCTGACCCCAGTGCCGATATTGACGGTTTGGACGTTGCCAATAAGTTATGTATCAGCGTTGATATCGCCTATGACTTGTTTATCAAGCCGACGGCGGAACTGCCGGTCTTTGGGATTCGAAACATCACCGAAGATGACATGACCCACTTTGATAAGTTGGGGCTGACCATTAAGTTAATGGGAAAGAGTCACCAACGCGGTGATCGGTTCGACTATATGGTTGAACCCACGTTGTATTACGGCGATGCTTTAGAAGCCCATACTCGAGATAACTACAATTTGATTTCACTGATTGGTGAAACCATTGGGACCTTGAAGTTTATGGGCCAGGGAGCCGGTCAGCTACCAACTGCCAACGCCGTCATTCAAGATATCTTGGACATTTTCCAAGGTAAGGAGCATTTGAAGCGCGAGTTCAAGAGCAGCTTTAAGTTCGATCCCAACTTGACGATGCACGATTACATTGTGAGGTCGGAAATTGATTGTTCTCAACTGTTTGGCGAGTACCAGCCGGAGCTTCGTGGCGACTACCTGTTGATTCACGACATTCCGGTAGGTGAGATGCACAGCTTAATGAGACAGGTTCTTAAACGAGATGAGACAGCCTTTATGGCGAGTTTACCCAGTAAGAAAGGAGGAGCAGTAAAATGATAGTAGCAAAATTTGGTGGAAGTTCAGTTGCCGACGCGGGCCAATTTAAAAAAGTTCGCGCAATTGTTGAAGCAAACGCAGATCGCAAGGTAATTGTGGTGAGCGCAGCCGGTAAGAGTGATAGTGAGGCCGTTAAGGTCACCGACTTGTTAATTCAAGTAGAGAAGTTGCGGGATGCAGGTGACGACTACATGCCAGTCTTTAACCATATCCAAAGTCGCTTTGTGGGCATTCGAGATGCACTTGGTTTGAAGGTCGCAATTGAATCCGACCTCCAGAAGATTGCCAAGCAGATTCCCAACTGCAGTCATGATTACTTAGTGTCCCGGGGTGAATTTCTGACCGCTAAATTAATGGCCGACTTTTTAGGCTACCAGTTCATTGATGCTGCCCGCTTCTTGGTATTTGACCAAAATGAGGTAAACTACGGCGAATCAATCAACCGCCTGCGTGATTTCATGAGCTATGATGAGCATATCGTCGTTCCCGGATTCTACGGGGTTGACGAAAATGGATTGACACACTTGATGCCTCGAGGTGGGAGTGACATTTCCGGCGCATTATTAGCCAACTTTGTCGATGCTGATTTATACGAGAACTGGACTGACGTATCCGGCATTAAAATGGCCGACCCACGGATTATCAATAACTCCCGTAAGATCAACGAACTGACTTATGAAGAGCTTCAGGAGCTTTCTTACATGGGCATCAGCGTCTTTCAGGAAGAGGCAATTCAGCCTGCTAAAGAAAAGCAGATTCCAATTGCCATCTTGAATACGAACCATCCTGAAGAAGATGGAACTCTGGTAGTTGATTCGGCGAATAGTAATGCCAACCAGTTGGTAACCGGAATTGCCGGTAAGAAAGACTACGTGGTTATTTCAATTCAAAAGTATCAACTGAATAAACGCCTTGACGTTATGGCCAAAGTGTTCTCAGTTATTCAAAAATTTGGTGTTAAATTCGACTATGTTCCAGCCGGAACTGATTCAGTTCAATTCCTTGCCAAACGGGCTGACGTTGATGGTAAGTTGATGGCTATCGTGACGGCTTTGAAGTCCGGATGCGATTTGGATGCCGTCAAGCTGGAGAAAAATATCGCTATGGTTGCGGCCGTTTCGTCCCAACTGGGTAAGCGACCTGCAATCGCCGGTAAGATTCTTGATTTATTGGATAACAGTCAAATCAAAATTCATTTGGTGGTCCAAGAAGGAAGCGACATCAAAGTCGTCTTTGGAGTGGCCAACAGTGACTACGAAAAGACCATCGAAAAGATTTACCGGAGCACCGCTGTAAGTGCGACCAGGCTTAAGATGGTGATTTAAAAGTTAATATCAAAAAAGATGAACCACAAACTTTGAAATCCATAGTTTGTGGTTCATTTTTACGCCCAATTAAACGATTCAACAATCTTTCTAATGTGTGCCAGGGTTTTATCCCGCTCACTATCTTCTCTGGCCAGCAAATAAAAATCGCGGACAAAATGTTCCCCCAATGATTCAACCGGCACGTTTTCCGGTAAGTCCTTGTCTGATAGGAGTGCCTGGCCGACTCCTTGCGCCACCATTCGCCTTATCAAGCCACTATTATTGACGTGAATCAGCTTGGTGGGCTGGACATCTGCTTCGCGGAAATACTGCTCGGTATAGTAGCCAATTCCGGATCCCGGTTCACGGGTAATCCAGTTCCCGTTGTCAACGCCGGCCTTCACAAGTTGATCCTTACCAATGGAAATCCGGGAGATGTTTTCTGTCACAAGTGGTTTTTCGATAATGCCAATATCAATCTTATAGGTTTCCAATTGGTTTAAGACACCTTCAGAGTTCGACACCGTAACGTCGAAGTCAACGTGGGGTAACGACGCAACCAACTGATTGGCGATTTTAGCAAATAGGATTCTTGAAACGGTTTGCGAGATGCCAAACTTGACCTTCTCGTTGTCTTCATTTCCTAATCTTGTGATTTGATCGTTCACGTCCTGCCAGTTTTTGAGAATCTTGCCGGCACGTTTGTATAGCAAATTGGCCGCTTCGGTCGGGACAATCTCCCGCCGGCTTTTACGTTCGAACAATTCCGTGTGCAGCTGCAGTTCGAGTTGTTTGACTTGATTTGACACGGTTGGTTGGGTGATAAATAGTTGTTGGGCAGCCAGTGAGAAACTGCGGGTTTTGTAGACCACCATGAAGGTTTCGAGGAATTTGAACATCGTTTTGGCTCCTTATAGATTTCGTCTATAATAAATATAAATACTATCAATTTTATTTATTGTACCATACACGATATAATTAAGCTCATCTAAGAGAGGAGAGGACCGTATGAAGTTATTTTTGAAGAAGTTACCTTTACCAATTTGTGGATTGATACTTGGAATTGCCTCACTGGGGAATTTGTTTAAAGCAATTGGCTTGCCCGTCATTGGGAATGCTTGGGGCATCTTGTCACTTGTGTTGATTTTACTGGTGATTGCAAAGATTGGCATTCATTTTAAGCTAAGCATGAATGATTTAAATGATCCGATTATTGCGTCAGTTGCACCAACCTTCACGATGTCTTTGATGATTATCAGCACATTCTTGAAATCATGGGGCATTCCGGTATTACCAACAGCAGTTTGGACATTTGCAGTGATTTTGCAATTCGTCATTATGGGCTACTTTATTTATCGCCATTTATTACGTCCAACTGTTGAATTGGATCATGTGTACCCAAGTTGGTTTGTAACTTTTGTCGGCATTGGTGTGATTCCGGTCACCGCCAACAACTTCATTCCAGCACTCGGAACGCCAATCTTATGGCTTTCCCTTGGACTTTACGCGATTCTTCTGCCAATCGTTTGCATCCGATTGCTCCGACGCGAGTTTATGTTTGAAGCAACCCTGCCACTGCTGACAATCATGGCAGCACCCGCATCACTTTGCCTAACAGGTTACTTAACAATGAATACAGCGCCGTCATGGGCCTTTTCATTGGTCATGGTGCTTTTGGCACAAACTCTGTATTGGGGCACGTTGACCAAGATTTTCAAATATGTTCGCTTATCGTTTTACCCAAGCTTCGGTGCGTTCACTTTCCCACTGGTGATTTCAGCCACTGCGTTGAACCTGTTTAACAACAGCTTCCACTTGGCAAACGGCCTGAACTCAGTCATTGGAGTGATTGCGAACTTGGAAATCACCGTAGCGACGTTCATGGTTATCTTCGTGGTCATCAAATACGGTCAGTTCCTGGTTAAGCTTGCGAATCAAGCAATTGAAGATAAAAAAATGACCCTCTCGGATAACGAGACGATCACAAAAGACTAACTAGTTTTCACTGGAATCATCCTTGCTGATGGTTCCTTTTTTTCGTTCCGAAAGCTTAGCCTTACCGTAATAAACGATGTAGCAAAGCCCAACGAAGGGAATCATGTAAAATAACGCTGGTCGTTGGGTTGGATCAAAGACGATTAAAACGCATGATAATAAGCATAAAATAAACGCGGTCCACGGCAACACTGGATACCAAGGTGTCTTGAACTTTAATTCATCGACGGAATGACCGGTTGCCAGCCATGTTTTTCTAAAATTAATTTCAGAAAGGGCAATCGCCATCCAAACGATCACCACGGCCAGACCGGAGATCGAGACAAGAACCAGATAAACAATCGAAGCGGCGACAACACTGGAAATCAACGCCAAGATACCGCCGGCCATGCTGAGAACCAGTGCCAGCATGGGGACGCCACGCGAATTAGTTTTGGCATATTTCAACGGAATCATGCCTTCATGAGCGAGTGACCAAAGCATTCTGGTGGAAGCGTAAAGCCCTGAGTTTGCGGCCGATAAAATTGCGGTCAGAACTACGAAGTTCATAATATCGCCGGCAAAGGGGAGGCCGATACTGTTAAACACCAAGACAAACGGACTCTGGTTAACACCGGCCTTTTGCCAGGGGATTAAGGCAGCCATGACTGTAATACTGCCAATGAAGAAAATAATCAGCCGAAACAATGTCGTGTGGATGGCCTTCGGAATATTCTTGGAAGGATCCTTGGTTTCACCCGCAGTTACACCAATCAGTTCGGTTCCTGAAAAGGCAAAGTTAACGGTTAACATCGTCGTAAAAACGGCTTTAAAGCCATTTGGGAACAGTCCATCTTTAGTTAGATTGGTTAGAAGGGGCGCATGCTGGACGCCCTTAATGGGGATGACGCCGATAATGGCCAAGCTACCCAGAACAATGAACAAAATAATGGCAATCACTTTGATGCTTGAAAACCAGAATTCAGTTTCTGCGAAGAATCTAACCGACAGGGCATTGGAAGTAAAAATAACAATCATGAACAAGGCGCTCCAAATCCACGTGGGAGTGGTTGGAAACCATGTCCGCATAATCAGACCGGCAGCGGTGAACTCGGACCCTAAAGCAACTGTCCACGTCAGCCAGTAAAGAATTGCCACGGTAAATCCGGTGCCCGGCCCAATGTATTTATCGGCATAAACATGAAAAGACCCAGTTTGGGGCATTGCCACGGAGAGTTCCCCGAGACAAAGCATCACCAGGTAAACGACAACGGCCCCAATGGCATATGCTAAAATCGTCCCGATTGGCCCTGCTTGATGAATCGTATACCCGGAACTAAGAAACAACCCGGTTCCAATAACACCGCCAAGGGAAATCATCAGCAGATGACGTGATTCCATCTTTCGCTCGAGATTAATGTGTGGTTTGTTGTTCATCAATTTCCCTCCAATATTGCACTTTTAATTTGATAAGAATAAAATGAGTAAAGTCTCATAGTTAATAGAGTGCATCAAATGAAGATAATATTCAAGAAAAAATTGATCAGTTGGAGGTTTTCGATATGCCTGATTTACTCAAAAAAGATTTAGAAAATCAAAAAGCTTTGGTGCTGGATGGCGCAATGGCAACTGAGCTTGAAAAGCGTGGGGTGAATACGGACAGCCAATTATGGTCGGCGGCCGCACTGATTAATCACCCACAGGCAGTCAAAGATGTTCACCGCTCGTATTTTGAAGCTGGTGCCGACGTGGCGATTACCAATACGTATCAAGCGAACCTCGATTCATTCCAGCAAATCGGCTTCACACCTCATCAGGCCAGCAAAATGGTGACCAATGCCGTGAAACTTGCGCAAGAAGCCAGGACAGAATTCTATTCGAACTTGTCGACTCAGGAACGGCAAAAGCGGGCGAAATATCCGTTAATTGCCGGAAGTGTTGGCCCATTTGGGGCGTATCTAGCTGATGGAAGCGAGTATACGGGAGATTATGATCTTTCAGAGGGTGAATATGTGGAATTTCACGAACCGCGAATGCGATTATTAGACGCCGCCGGAATTGATCTGTTTGCATTTGAAACCCAACCGAACTTTGAAGAAGCAAAAGCAATCGCAAACCTATTGGAAACCAAGTTTTTGAATCGAACGGGCTGGCTGTCTTTTAGTGTTAAAGATGCAAAGCATTTATGTGATGGAACCCCATTAGAGGAAGCCGTCGCTTACTTCAATGATCATCCACAGATTACGGCGATTGGGGTGAACTGTACCCGAATGGAAAATATCGAAGAAGCGGTCAAAACCATCCGGTCAGTCACTGAAAAGCCGATTGTTGTTTACCCGAATAACGGCGATATCTATAATCCGGAAACCAAGAAGTGGAAACCCGACCCGAGCTCGCAATCATTCTCAGATCTGGCACCGAAATGGCTCAATGCCGGGGCAACGATCATTGGTGGCTGCTGTCGAACAACTCCCAATGACATTCGAGAAGTACGGGATGCGCTCAACTAAGCAGATATGACCGGCCGTATTCAAAAGGGGCTGGAAACGTAAGCAAGTTATGCTTAGTTCCAGCCCCTTTAGTTTTGATATTACTTTACTACTCGATAAGCGTTAGTTAAATGCTTCCAAATACTTGACGGTTCCCGAAACACCGTTAAGGCCGTCTTTTACCAGTGGCTTCACCATGAAGACCTCATCCGGTACAGGAAATGGTGATTTGATTCCAAAGCGACTTGCTTTTTGGTAGCCGAAGCGTGGATAATACTCAGGCCAGCCGGTTACGACGATAAACTTATAGCCTAAACGAATCGCTCGGTTATCAAGTTCGTTGAGGATGGCAGTGCCAACCCCGTTTTTTTGGAACTCCGGGGACACAGATAACGGTGCTAAGCAAAGCCCAGTTGATGAAGAATTGGCGTTGATAACTTGGATTTCGCTAAGTAATCCGTGGCCAATGATCCTGTTATTATTTTCGGCGACAACTTCTAAACGTTTGTTATAAGTGGGATCTTCCCGAACCTTATCGACGATCGCTGCCTCATTTCGATAGCCGTTTTGTGTTTTGGAAAATGCCAGTCTGATTAAATCGCTGACATCTGAGTAGTCACTTTGGCGAATGGTCCTAATTAGTAGCATATGCACCCTTCTTTACATGTCAGATTATGTAAAAAACCGCAATTTATCTTCCCTTGTCATTATGCGAAATGTAGGTTGCAGCACCATAACTCACAATCAAAATAACGAGACCGACCGAAACGAGTGGGACCGCGACTGTTCGATTTCCCATAATTAAGAAAATGACTGCTCCAATACACATTGCCATTGAGATTAATCCAGCAATTCCAATTATTGCACGCATTGAGTTTACCTCTTTCAAATCATTTGTTATCTCGAGTATACCCGAAATCAACGATGGATTGAAAATAAAATTATTTTAAAATGCCAAACCCCTTGATAAAATGGCATTTTGATGAGATTGGTCTAATTAAATTCAAAAAAAGTTGTTGACACATCCGTCAAACATGAGCTATAGTTCATGCAACATCTAAATACGACTAATTGATTTGGTCCAATGGAGTCGATTCTTAGCTTTACAAAGAGAGTGCCTGGATGGTGTGAGGGCATTAAAACTACGAATTAAAAGATTGAACCCGATAAGTTCACTTTTCGAGGTGAGATGGTAGCACCCATTAACGTGCCGGCGTATCGGAATATTTTCCCGTACGCTTCGAGGAGTTGTTTGTGAAGATGACTCAAATTAAGGTGGTACCACGTTAACTTAACGTCCTTTGGTTTTTATAACCAAGGGGCGTTTTTTTAGTCGGATGAATAAAAATAAAAAGGAGTGGTCATTATGAAGTACGGTATTATT
>NZ_JAXGWW010000060.1:0-10294 GCF_040773105.1 Lentilactobacillus sp. | reverse complement strand
GGTGGTTCATCTTCTTAATTGGCTCCGTTGGCAGAATGGTGTATCGCAAATGGTTCTTGAAATAATTATCTCGTTTCGACTGTAACATCCAATTGAGTCGGGCTTCTCAAACTTGAGGGTCCGGCTTTTTTGCGCCTGACAGCTAAAAAAAGCCTACCAAAAAAAGCTGGGAAGCAATGAACAAATCTGTTCATCATTCCCAGCTTTTATAAATTCAGTAAATGCCGACACACACTTATTCTGATACCAACAAATCCGGATTAGCGTGCTTGGTTACCAGGTCGTGAATCTCGTGGGCCGCATCCACCGATGGACTGAAGGTCACGATAGTATCATAACCGGCCAAGGTCCCGGAAACATTATCCATATGCAGGTCGTCAATGACCGCTGCCAATGGGTTGGCATAACTTGGCTGCGTATGAATCACGTTCACAAATTCAATTTGTCGAATATCAGTCACCGTTCCATTAATCATGCGATACATCCGTTCAATCTCGTTTTGGTTCCCCGACTTAAAAATCATATACCGGGAATTTCCAGAACTGTCCGGTTGCTTGACGATTTGCATTTCGCGAATGTCCCTGGATAAAGTTGCCTGTGTAACCGTAATCCCGGCAACACGGAGCTTTTCCATCAATTCATCCTGTGTGGTAATCGTGTACTGATTAATAATTTGCTCAATTTTAGATTGGCGAGCTTCCTTTTTCATGTTAATGCGCGTTCCTTTCACTTCTTGATTGGCTTTCATGCCTGTTTAAATATTCAATAAATACCATTTAATTTGCATAACACTATCATACCAAATGATAAACCAAAGTTCGCCTGTTTTCCAAAAAAGAAGCAATTAGTTTACAAATTCTTCAGAAGCACTCATTTATAAGTCCACATTTGTTTCGGATTTTGGTGGCTCAACTGTTTTTTCTCATTGGCTACGGTAATATCCGCGCCTTTTCCACTAATCAAGTCCACTTCCACCGTATCTTGATAAATAATGAACTGAAATTCATTGCCATACAGATGCATCTTAAATTTGAGGCAGTTCCAAGTAAGTGCGGCTGCAAACTAAAGCTTTTGGCGTTATTGACCACACCGGCAAATCCATAGATGATGCCTTCCCAAGCAGCGCCGAGGCTTCCCGCATGGATACCATTCTTAGTATTGTGATGGACATCCATTAAATCGGTCTGAACGGCCTGTGAGAAGAAATCATAGGATTGCTGGTCTTTGCCTATCCTGGCCGCAATAATAGCGTAAATCGCCTTAGAGAGGCTAGAATCGTGGGTTGTGATCGGTTCATAGAACTCGTAGTCGGATTTTAGTTGGGCCAACGTGTTTCCTTCGGGGAACATGAAGTCGACCATGACCGTATCCGCCTGCTTATTGACCTGGTGCCGGTACAACATCAGCGGGTGATAGTTGAGCAACAGTGGGAACATGCTTTGATCGATTGACGCAATATCCATCTTCGGCAGTTGCTCAAAATTTTGAAACTGCAGCTTAACGTTCTTTTCTTTATCGTAGGGAAGATACATGGCAGCTGCAGCTTCCTCCATATCGCGAACTTCTTCGTCGGTCACGTTCAGGCGGGTCAACATGCCGTCGTCATCCTTATACTTATGAGCATATTTGCCAGCTAATTGTAGGTTACTTTGGGCCAAAACGTTCGTGTAATAGTTGTTATCCACTAAGGCGCTGTATTCGTCCGGCCCGGTTACCCGGTTGATCACAAACTGGCGCTTGCCGTCCAATTCGGCATAGTTGCCATATTCCATCCAGAACCTGGCCGTTTCCAAAATGATTTCAAAACCGTAGTGGCGCAAAAAGTCCTCGTCACGGGTAATTTCATAGTATTGTTCAACCGCAAAAGCAATGTCAGCGTTGATATGGAACTGCGCTTGTCCCGCCAACCAATAGGCACTTGACTCAAATCCATTAATTGTCCGCCATGGATACATTGCGCCCTTACCCAAGCCAAAGTCGCTGGCCTGCTCTTTGGCAATCTGGAGGGTGTGGTACCGAAACATCAGTAGTTCCTTAGCGATTTCAGGCTGCGTGTACGTAAAAAACGGCAGCATAAAGATCTCGGTGTCCCAGAAGAAATGTCCCCCATAGCCGTTGCCGGTCAAACCTTTGGCGGGGATACTCGTTTTTTCATCGCGCCCAGCCGACTGGTTGAGCTCGAACAAATTAAAGCGAACGCATTGCTGCAAAGCAGGATCGCCGTCAATTTCAACGTCACTGTGAAGCCAGAAGGTCTGCCATACTTGGGCCGATGCCATTAATTCCGACTTGAAAGTCGTATCGTTAATGAAATTATCCAATGAGGCCAAATACTGGTCTGAATACATGTTGGCGTTCACCAAAGGATGAATGTCACCAATCGCAAACAAAAATTCAAAGTCTTTTGAACTCCCCGGTTTGGCAAAATATTTACTGCGATAACCATAGTGGTGATTCTCGTCCATAAAATACTCAATCTTAGGATTGGGCGCAAAATTTTCATTCGCCTGGTAGGTGATGATGATTCCCTGCTGGCTTCTAAAAGTGGTCACCAAATAGCTGGGCTGACCGTTGTCGGGAATAAAGTCCATTTGCATTTGGCCCAAATCCTGACTAACACGGATGTCGTCGTCTTGATGATGGACAGACTGATTAACGTAATCGTGCATCTTAATGACTTCAACTTCTTCTGAAAAGTTGGTCGGAATAATTGCATATTTAATGCCGTATACGTTTAATTTGCTGAGGCTGGCAAAACTCTCAACCACCAAGTTAAAATTACGGTTTTCCGGTGTCGTCACACTGAATAGTTCGTGCAGCAGCCCAGTCTGCATGTCCAGGTTCTTATCGATATTTTCAACGCGGAAATGGTCAGTCAGTGAATCTTCGTTGCCCACCTTGATTCGGATAAAGCGTGGATCAAGCAGCCGATTGATGACTTGATTATTATCCGGATAACCACGGTACTTTTCACCATAAGAAACTTCTTTGTAATCAAAAAAGCCGTTAATAAAAAGACCCGGTGACCCGATGTAATCCGGGCTGTTTCCTTGAAGTGGATTGGAGTCTCTCACTCCAAAGTGGCCATTGCCGACATTATAAATGGTTTCTAAAAACAACTGTTCTTTACTTCTCAAGTTTTGTAAATGAATTTGAAATTCCGGAGACTGTTCAATTCTCATTAATGGAACCTCCTATTACACAGGTACGTACCAAATCACAACACAAAATTATAGGATTATTTTACCATTCATCGAAAAAAATTCACGTTTTATTGCTAATCACTGCTTACTTTTATTGTAGTACCTAATAGTAATATAATTGTAAAATATTAAGATTAATATAATACGGGGTAGAAAAGGTTCACGTCCTTTACCGACGGGTCTTGAATTGCTATACTAGGTTGTAGCTTTTTTGCGAAATTAAATTGCAATGAGTCATTATTCATGCATATATTACTAGAATATCATATAATCTGGTTAGAAGATAAACTATAAGGCGACAGGTCTTCAAAGGAGAATTACAATTATGAACAGCAAATTACTTTCGTTTCTAGAAGAAATTAAGGCACAAGGAAATATGTCAAAGGCAGCTCAAGCATTATTTGTGACCCAACCCTATATCAGCCGGGTTATCAAAAATGCAGAAGTTAATTTTGGTGTTAAGCTAATCGATCGATCATCACATCCCATCCAATTGACCTACGCCGGCGAACGGCTACTTGCTTTCTTACAAGAAGAAAATCGGCTGAGGGCCAATCTGGACCGTGAGATGACGCATTTGTCACAATTCAAATACGGGCATTTAACAATTGCCTCAAATGAAGTGGTGACCAATGACTTATACAAGCCGGTATTGGTGCGTTTTTACAATAAATATCCAAATATCCACGCTCAGATCACCAGAATGACAAGTCGAGATGCTGAGAAGCGCTTGTTATCAGGTACCCTCGACTTCTTCATTGGCCACGCACTTCAAAGCCACAAGGTTGAATACCGGCCAATCGCCCAATTGCCATTGGTTTTAATCATCCCTGAAACATCAAAGCTTTATGAGCCAGGCAAAGTATTCACCAATTATGAAGACTTAGACCTGACCAAGCTTTCAGGTGAATCCTTCATTGGAACACCTCAGGAAGATAACTACCAACGTTTGGTGAACAGCTTCTTAAATGATATTGGTGTTTCTGCTGAAATCAGTATCGAAGTTCCAGACTTGCATCTGGCTTCTGACTTGGCAATTGAACATGTTGGCGCGATCATCACGCCAGAACCATTTGCCAACCCACGACGTTTGACTGACGAACAAAAGAAGCACATCAACGTGGTTAAAATTCCAACAGACGTATTAACCGCCAACTTTGGGATTTCATTTATTAAGAACAAGCAAACTTCAGAACCAGTGACAGATTTGCTCAACATCATCTCAGAATACGTGGAAGAATATATTCCTAAGCGATAATTTAAGAATCATCGTTAATACAAAAAGACCAGCGAGAAATCGCTGGTCTTTTTACGTCTTAATTAATTAAATATCTTCTTCAACTTTTTTGCTTAAAGAGGTGTGGTTTAATAAAATGTTCAAAATAACGGCTGTAAAGCTTCCGACAACCATTCCGTTACTCATGATGACTTGAACCGTCGCTGGCAGGTATTGGAATAACTGTGGCTGAGTGGTGACCCCAAGACCAAATCCGATTGAAACCGCGATGATCAATAAGTTCTTGTTATTGAGTTCCACTTTTGACAGCATCTTAATTCCCTGGGCACCCACCATTCCAAACATAACTAACATGGCGCCGCCAAGAACTGATGATGGAATCAAAGTAGCAACTGCACCAAACTTGGGAATCAATCCTAAGATCATAAGCATGAAAGCTGAATAGTAGATTGGCGTTAATTTTTTAATACCAGACAACTGCACAATCCCAACGTTCTGGGAGAAAGTCGAATATGGGAATGTGTTAAACAAACCACCCAAAATGGCAGCAATTCCTTCTGATCGATAACCATGTTCCAAATCACGGTCATCCAATTTACGACCTGTAATATCACCCAAAGCAAAGTAAACCCCGGTTGATTCAATCATACAGGTAAGCGCCGCTAAAATGAGCGTCGCAATCGAAGACCACTCAAATCTCGGGGTGCCAAAATAAAAGAACTGTGGCAATTGCGCCCAGTGTGCTTGACCAACAGCCGCGAAGTCAACCGTTCCCATCAAGACTGCAACCACCGAACCCACTAAGATCCCAATCAGAATTGAAATTTGCTTGAGAAAGCCCTTTGCCCAAATGTTGAGCACAACGATGACCAATGCGGTGAAGAACCCTAAGAACAAATGAGTCGGGTTTCCAAATGCCTTGGCAGTCGCATCCCCACCACCAATGTTTTGAAAGGCGACTGGCATCAATGTGAATCCAATTAAGGTAATCAAAGACCCCGTCACGACCAATGGGAAATACTTTCGCAAGTGGGCAAACGGCTTGGCGATGATAATAATAAACAGACCGGCCACCATGATACCGCCGTACATATACCCCAAACCAAAGTTCTTTCCAATTGACTGTAGCGGTGCCACGTACTCGACGGCACAGCCAAGAACAACCGGCAGCCCAATACCAGTGATGGGCGTCCGTCGGATTTGAAGCAATGTTGCCACCCCACACATGAAGATATCCATTGAAACCAGATAGGTCATCTGGGCTGCGTTAAATCCAAGTGCGCCACCGATTAATAATGGAACCAAAATATCGCCGGAATACATGGCGAGTAAGTGTTGAAAACCTAAAATAGCATTACGAACGGGCGAATTTTTGCCCGGAACAGAAACGTTTTCCATTGTGATCTCCCTTTTATTCGTGTTTAACGTGATAATGTAATATTAACATTATATTTTGACTAAAACAACGTCAAATCCGAATGTTAGCGCTCGCATGGATGGCTTTTGACAACTTTGTTTGTGTAGCTTGTGACTGCACAAAAAAACTGGAAACGATGAAGGATCCTTCATCATTTTCAGCTTTAAACATTTTTGAAACTTTTCGAATCGCGTTGTTGGTTATTTTTAGTACCAACCATAAGTTTGCCAATGCTTCTTAGCATGAACCCAGCTTCCATATCGAGCCTTTACATAATGGTCAGCAGCCTTTTCTTGGTTACTTTTTGAGTAGTTACCGTGAAGATAAGATGCACTCAATTGATAACGGCCAATGTATCGACCGTTACGGGCATGATATGAACCCCGTGATTCGTGGTAAGCGATCCAGTTCTTTGCTTTTTGGTTTGCTTTTGATAAGTTTGATTTATATACTTTAGTTGTTTTAGCTTCAGCGATTTCAGTGGATGCGGCAACGTTCATTGTGCCGTAAAAAGTTAATGCAGTCATTAATGCGATAATGATCTTTTTCAGTCTCATGAAATATTATTTCCTTTCGTCTTTTCTCAACAGTGACGAATATACGCTTTCTCATTTACAGAGACGTGTCTGGATAATTACAAGCATGTTAAACTAGATAGGATTTTAGTAATATTCTCATAACATTACGTTGCTCATCCCCGTCATGACAGCATTTTGAAAAGCAAAATCGGCAAAAGTCCAGAATGCTTTTTACCAATTAATAATACAAATTATTCGAAAAACGTTTAAAATTAGGATGATTTAAAGCCTCACCATTTGATTTTCAGCTCATTTCAAGTCATGATTTGTTGTAAACTTAAAAGTAGGAGGTGGAGCTGATGGACCCTCATTTCAATCAAATTACCAAATCAGGATATGAAAAAATCGAAGCAGAAATTCGCGACCTCGAAGATTCTCGCCCGGCTAAAATCAAAAATTTAGCTGATGCCCGAGCATTAGGCGACTTATCCGAAAACGCCGAGTACAGTTCCGCCAAACGGGACCTGCGTCATTTGGAAAGCCGGTTGCGTTTCTTACGTAAGCAGCTTCAGTATGCCCAAGTCTATACCCCGTCCAATGACGACACCGTTGAGGTCGGCAAAACCGTCACTTTTGAATTTCTCGACGATCATTCAACTGAAACTTACGAAATTGTCGGAACCCCGGAAGTCGACATTGATCACCGCAAGATCTCAATTGCCTCGCCAATTGGGTCAGCCCTTTTAAATCACCATTCGGGCGATATTGTCACGGTATCGGCACCCCAACTCTCATACAAAATTAAAATTGTGTCGATTCGCGTTTAAAAACTTCTCCCATAAGCACTTGAATGCGCAATACAAGCTAAAAGGCCGAGCCAAAAGTGTCAACTTTTGACTCAGCCTTTTTCCTACGCTATTTATTACTCGCTATCTAATTGTGTTAATTGAGATGAATCCGTCTGACTTTTCATGCCAACTAATTTCTTAATTCCGGAAATCGCAAAGGTTGGAATCGCCGATATAATAATGATTCCGACATACATCGGCATCGATAACGGCGCAGTTCCCATGACGTTATTGAAGAACGGCATTAAGGTCACCAGAATTGACGAAGTGGCCGCAAATCCCACCGCCAACGTTAATCTGGAGTTGGAAAATGGATTTCGATCAAATAACGTCTTGACACTTCTTGCGTCATAAACGTGCCACAATTGGCCAAATACCAGGGTTAGAAAGGCAATGGTTTGGCTTTGGGCTACCGAATAGCCTTGCATTGCTGCCCAGACAAAGGCCGCAAAAACCATCCCACCCATGACACCACCACGCAGGAGCACTCTTCTTAGCATGCCATTCGCTAAAATTGATTGCTTGGCATCTCGTGGCCGCTGTTTCATCACATCTGATTCCGCTTCGTCATAGCCCAGAGCAAACGATGGCAGTGAGTCGCTGACCATGTTGACCCAAAGCACCATCAACGCTGTTAGTGTCGGCGTCACTTCAGTCACCTGACCGATGGACGATGTAATCAGGAAGACCCCCAGCAGTAGTGATAGAACCTCCGCCACATTGGTTGTTAACTCATGGCGCATAAAGTTCAAAATATTGGCAAAAATTGTCCGGCCGGACTCAACTGATTTTTCGATCGTTGTAAATTGATCATCCAGTAAAATCAAGTCGGCAGCGTCCTTGGTAACTTCTGTTCCGTTGATGCCCATTGCAATTCCAATGTCAGCTGCCTTTAACGCAGGGGCGTCATTAATGCCGTCACCAGTCATGGCAACGACTTGTTCATGAGCTTGAAGCTGCTTGATAATCCGCTGTTTGTGCTCTGGGGTCACCCGAGCGTATACCCGCGTATCCAAGACGCGCTTTGATAACTGGGCGTCAGACATTTCTTCCAAATCACGGCCGGTAATCACATCGGCATCTTTTGATTGAATAATCCCCAACTGTTTGGCAATCGCCTTGGCTGTCATCGCGTGATCGCCTGTGATCATCACCACGTTGACCGATGCATCCGTCAGTTTTTTCACCGATTGTCTAACTTCTTCGCGCGGCGGATCAATAATGCCGACCAACCCAAGAAATGTTAAATGCTGTTCAAGTTCAGCACTTGACGCGTTCAAGGCCGCTTCTTTAGTAATCTCGCGTTGGGCAATTGAAATGGTTCTTAACGCGTCGTTGGCGAATTCCAGCATCGATTCTTCAATGGTTGCAGAAGCGTTTTGAATATCAACTTTTTGACCATCAATTAGTGCCAACTCGGTTAATGGCTTAATGACATCGGGCGCACCCTTGGTTAAGCTGAAGTAACGCCCGTTTTCTTTGATAACCACCGTCATCATTTTTCGAGTACTGTCAAATGGGAAGATCCGGACAATATCAATATCACGATCCCCCTTGTCTTCCAGCAGTTCGTCCCGCTTAATGCCCTGTTTTGCGGCTAGTACCACCAAAGAAACATCAGTTGGATTCCCAAAAGGCCGCCAGTTTTGCTTGTCATCCGGCTTAATTTCGGCTTCATTGTTCAAAACCGCAACTTCTAAAAATCGCTGATAGTCAGCTGAATGGGTATCGCCACCATCCGCCCGAATAAAATCACCAATTGGTGTATAGCCATTTCCTTCGACGTTATAAATTTGACCGTTTGCTAAAAATCGGGTAACTGCCATTTCATTTTTCGTCAGCGTCCCCGTTTTATCGGAGGCAATGTAGGTCGTCGACCCCAAGGTTTCCACGCTGCTCAATGATTTAACCAACCCTTTTTGGCTGGCCATCATCTTTGCGCCAATCGTCAATACAATCGATAATACCACCGGCATTGCGTCTGGAATCGAGGCTACGGCAATGGCAATCGCCGTCGCGGAGATCCCACCAAAGCTATCCATGGAAATGCTGCCGACTTGAATCAGCTGTTTCACTAAATCGTAACCAATCGTAATCACAATGATAATTCCAGCAATAATCATCAGTTTTTGACTGAGACTGTAAACAGATTTTTCAATCGGAGTTTTTTGATCATCGATATCCTGCATTAAGCCGGAAATTTTGCCCAACTCGGTGTCCATTCCCGTTGCGACAACGACTCCGATCCCGTTTCCGTTAACGACCATCGAACCGGAATAACCCATGTTCGTCCGGTCGCCCAACTCAGTCTCCTCATCAATGGGTTCGACCGACTTGTCAATTGCGTCAGACTCCCCAGTTAAATGAGATTCGTTAATTTGCAACTCAGAAGCTTTTAACCAGCGCAAATCACCTTCAATGAAGTCACCTGATTTCACGCTGACAATATCTCCGGGAACGAGGTGGTCGGCAGGAATTGATAGCCAGTTACTGCCCCGCAGGACTTTCATGTGGTGTTGACGCATGTCCGCCAAAGCGTCCAGGGATTTCTGTGCCGTTCGTGTCTGGTGAAAGGTGATTCCACTATTGATTAAAACAATCAGCACGATTGCAACAGCTTCATACACAGAAGCCATTGCGTGGGCTTGATCGCCACTCACGAAAAAATCATAGGCGGCACTTGCCAGGGCAAGCCCAGTCGCAATTAACAGGATCACAATCAAAGGTTCTTTAAAACTCTTCAAAAGCATTTTCCAAGCCGGCTCGGTCTCTTTGGCGGTCAATTCATTGAGCCCATGTTGCTCAAGCCGCCGTTTTGCCTCTGCCTCATCCAATCCGGCAATTCGGCTGGTATCAAGCTGTTGTAGTATCGTCGATGCGTTTTGACTGTACCATTTCATATTTGGCCTCCTTTTGGGGGTTCATCTGTCGTGGTGCATTACTTATAATAATCATAACAAATTAGCGACTACCAATTGTGAATTTTATAAGATTATTTAGTGAAAATTAGTGAAAAATAAATTTTTAAACAAAAAAAGCCGCAATCACAATTACGGCCCCACGCAGGAAGT
>NZ_JAXGWW010000059.1:0-10345 GCF_040773105.1 Lentilactobacillus sp. | reverse complement strand
GATACTAACCAAACCCACTTGCCCCAATACGTATTGGAAGTAGTACAATTGAATGCCCATTTTGAGAAACATCGAACCGACACTTAAAATTGTAAAAATCGAGAGGATAATGAACGGACGATTGGTTAATAGGCCTTTAATTGACTTCATGCCATCCCCTTTTTTCCTTGGTGTATGATCAATAATTCGCTCATGAGTTCCAGAGTAGCAAAGGATTTGTGAAATAACGCCAGCCGTGGCGAAGATCATGACGGTGGTCACGTATCCAATCTTTGGTGTTGCAAAAATTGCGACTAGTGGAATAACAACCGCGCCAGTAAGTAAGGCTGCCATCTGTCCAGTCAAATTTCGCGCTGCTGCTAAAGAAGTTCGGTCCCCTGAATCCATGGTCATTGCTGCAGCTAACGAGCCGTAAGGAATATTTACGACCGAATAGAAAAATCCCATGATATTATACGAAATAAAGGCGTATATGATTCTACCGGTTTCACCAAAGTTTGGCGTAATAAAACAGGCAACCGTTGCAATCCCAAGGAATAATGAACCGTATAAAATGTATGGCCGAAATTTTCCGCGTTTAGAGATATGTTTACGAGAATCCACAAATGCTCCAACACTTGTATCAACAAATGCATCGAAAAATTTGGCAATTAAGAAAATCAATCCGCCCCAATATGCTGGGATTTGCAACACATCGGTGTAAAACTTCAGCAGGAACAACTGGGCAAACTGAAACATCAATCCGTTGCCTAAATCGCCTAATCCATAAGCAACTTTTTCTTTCATCCTTAACTTCTCTGTTTTCAATTTAGATTCCTCCTTAAATCTGTTTGGATAATGTCCCACCCTTGGACTTTTATATCTAAGCGCTTTCATTTTGTGCAAAACAAATCGGAACCCGCGAAATCACGTGTTCCGATCCGCATCTTACTTGTTATTTTTTATACCCAAAATCAGGAATGTTTGTCCAACGCTTCTTCAAGTACCGGACGACCATCTTTGGTTCCCGGGACCGGGTGAAGATCCCCTTCTTATTGCCCTGTACCCGCTGGATGCCAAATTTCGTCTGGAAGTCGGCACAGTTCCACAGCTGTTCGCCGACAAAGTGTGGGAATTCATCAAAGACCTTACTGGTCATACGATAATAGTCTTCTTGGAACTCTTCTGAAAATGGTTCGTCATAATTACTGTGAAGCCCAGGAATTGTGTCGGCACCATATTCGGTATACATGATGGGCTTGTCGGGAAACTTGTCGGAGTATGCCTTCAACTCATCTCGGGTTGCTTTTTCAGCGGTTGCCAAATCACCATTCCCAACGTACCAACCATAGTAACGATTCAAAGCAATCACATCGACTAATGATACGCAGTTGTCAGTCTTGGGGTTCGCCATCATGATACTCGTGTAAGTACATGGCCGTTTTTGAGGATCCAATTGACGTGCTTCATCAAACAACGGCTTGAAGTATTCATAGGCCCCCTTGGAAAAAGTTGCCGCTTCGTTTGCAATTGACCACATTGCGACACAGGCATGGTTTTTATCACGTTCGATAATTTCTTTAATGACCTGCTTGTGAGCATCGGCCGTCTTTAATTTCGTCCAAGTATCGTCTTGATAGTCGTCACTTTCTAACATTGAAACGTCGAAACCAAAGCTAACCATCAATCCAACTGCTGGTGTTTCATCAATTACGACAATACCTTCACGATCGCATAAACGCATCATTTCTTCTGAGTATGGGTAATGCGACGTTCTAAATGAATTGGCGCCCATATCCTTCATTAAATGAATATCCAAAACATTAGTCGGTTCGTTGAATCCGCGACCGTGGACGTATGAGTCTTCGTGTTTGCCAAAGCCCTTAAAGTAAAATGGTTCCCCGTTAATCAGGAATTGGGCATTTTTGACTTCAACTTTGCGAACGCCAAACTCCTCGGTATAACTATCAATGACCTGACCGTTTTTCA
The DNA here is from genome assembly GCF_040773105.1 of Lentilactobacillus sp. Lineage (NCBI taxonomy): Bacteria > Bacillati > Bacillota > Bacilli > Lactobacillales > Lactobacillaceae > Lentilactobacillus > Lentilactobacillus sp. The sequence continues at coordinate 8,377 of NZ_JAXGWW010000059.1, read as the reverse complement.
GTCCTTCAACTCGTGCTCGATACAGATACGCATGCATCGGCTGCCAAAGATGCACGTCCTTAATCGTCAATGTTTGGTCAGCTGAATGGCCACTTACAATCGGCTTCCCATCTTGATCCAGGATTGTCACTTTAACGTCGTCAAATTCACCTTCAGTGGCAACTTTCACCTGAACATCTGCGCGACTGTTCTCAAGGTCGACATTTGGCACAACCGTAATATCGTTGATGTAACTGGTTGGGGTTGAATAAATCTTCACCGGACGCTGGAGTCCCGCATAGTTGAAGAAGTCAAAGTTTTCGTCAACGTGGCGAATTTTGTGCCCCGAAGCATCAGTTGTTTCACTATAATTCCCCACTGGTAACGTGGTGTAGTCGAGAATATTGCTTAATTTAACGGTTAGCCGATTATCGTTAGCAACCAGGTAGTCATTAATTTCGACTTCAAATGGTGTGAAGCCACCCTTATGGTGCGTTATTTCTTGGCCATTCAGATAGACCCATGCCTCATGAGTCGCTGAACCAAACCGCAAAACCAGTCGTTGAGAAGCAAGCGGCTTGGCAATATCAAAACTGGTTTCATACCATACAAAGCCGTTGTGCTCGCGAATCTTCTTTGATGCCGTCTGGTCGTTAAATGATGCCGGCACTGAAACGACATCTTCAGTGGGTAATGGCTTCTTCGGATCGATCGGAGTTGTCTCCTCATCGATCATAAATTTCCAAAGACCAGATAGGTCAAGTAGTGTTCTGCTGGGTGTTGTCAGTGGGTATAGCATTGTTAAATTCCTCCATTTAATTAAAATCATCTTTTCAATATCTAAAGGATAGTCTAAAATCAAGGATGATACTTATACAATATTAATATTAACCGGACTTTCATGACTTTTATGTAACCGCTATCAAGGAGGCGTGTCGCGTGTCCCAACAAAATTCACACCAAACAGCTGAACTGATCCACTCAATCACCCACATTGACGTTGCCTTGTTTACCCAAGACGGACGCGCCTTGATCCGTCTTCAGGACAACCCAACTGCAGATCTTCAAGCGCCAGAACAACTTCAATCAATCATTGACAGCCTGAAACCGCTGGAAGTTAACCATTACCTGGTGACAAACTCGGCATTGCTCACTTGGGTGGCGGTTAAACTTGCGACCCCCACCGGTACAATTGGCTTACTGGGACCATTTTTAACCGCGCCACCAACAACGACTGAAATCAACGCGATTCTGATCAAAAACAACGACACGATTAGTGAGCGCCGCCAATTAGAGCAGCGCTATCAAAGTCTGCCAGTCCTTTCATCACAAAGGATTGCCGATTTGGCCACCCTGATGATCAATCTATTTAGCCAACCGCTGATTATCCCTCAAAAACAGGGGCAATCAGATGACACCACCCATTTCAGGGACCAATCGATTGCCACCGTTAATTCTGATAACAAACGTCAAATCGAAGAAAACTATCTTAATGAAGAAAAGATCACCAATGCAATTGCGACTGGAAATCAAGCTGCAGTCCGGCAACAGAACACGACGATGACACGGATTTTTGACTCGTTTTCCAAGCGGATTCCCAACCAGCCACTGCGGTCATCAAAAAATATCTGTTTTGTCTTCAACACCATTTGTCGAATCGCGGCTCACCAAGGTGGCGTTCATCCAGTCTTTCTCAACGCAATTTCAGAAAAGTACGCCCTTCTGATTGAACGGCAAAATAACTTGGCTGGGCTCCACACGCTGGTCGGTTCAATGACGACTGAATATTGCCAGTTAGTCCAGGATGTTTCAACTTCCGGCGCCTCGCCAATGATCAAACGCGCGCTTGATTATATTCTCCTCAATTTGGGACACCATATTGCGTTAGACGACATTGCGGCCGCAGTTGGCAGCCATCCATCGTACTTATCCAGAAAATTCAAGCAGGAAATCGGCCTGAGTGTGACGGACTATATCAACCAGCGGCGGATCGTCGAAGCCAAGAAATATCTGGTGCACGCTGAGCCGTCGATTACCGATATTTCCCTGATCACTGGGTTTAACGATTTAACCTACTTCATTCGGGTCTTTAAGCGTTTCGTGGGCGTGACACCATCCGAATTTCGTCGCCATCCGACCGATTCAGCCCCACAAAAGTAAGGTATAATGGCTTTAACAATCATTTTCAGGAGGTAGTTTATGAAAATCAATCAGTTTGCTTATGTTCCCACGAACCATGATCAAATCGTTAAAGAGTTGGCGGATATTCAATTCTTAACCGCTCAAACGAAAAAGATGGCCGATCCAGTCATGCTGTATCGCCAATTTTTATTGAAGTTCTTTATTGAAAAACAGAGCTTGGCAACCCGGACTCAAAAAGTGTTCAATTTAATGGCGACCCCAGAACTGAATGCTTACGAGTACACCACCACCCAAGACACCGTCTCAAAGTTGGCCTTCTATAACGTTGGCCTACAGCTCTTAGGGTTTGAAGTCGGCCTGGACTTTGACCTCCATGATCCATTTAAATCAATGACTGAATGGAAATTGCCGGTCGCCGACGTTCCTGATACGTTGAATCGCGATCAACTCATTGATGCTTGGTACAAGCTGCTTAACACCCGGACCAAATTTGGTCAGACGTTGATTGACTATTTGGCCGGCCAAGGGTACTACCACCAATTTTTTGATGACGAAGGCACGCTCAAACAGCCATTGATCTTCAACGGTAAATCCCAAGCGGTGTTCGATACCAGCAAGCTGATTCGCGATGTTGTTTACGTTGAAGCGCCACTGGACACCGACCACGACGGCAAACGCGACCTGCTCAAGGCAGAAATTATCCGTCCAGCCGATACGGAAGGTGGTTTGAAGGTGCCGGTTGTCTTCACGGCCAGCCCGTACGATCAAGGAACCAACGATAAACAAGCCGATGATATGACCCACGATGTCAACAAGCCGCTCACCCGCAAGGAACCGAACAACTTGACTTATGAAGACGTGAAGTTTGATTACGACCACTCGAATTTACCGGCGCCAAGAGCCGTTCAGGCAACCAGTGAAGTCGCAGAAGAAACCTTCGTCAAAACCTGGACCTATACGCTAAATGATTATTTCTTGGCCAGAGGATTTGCCGTGGTTTACTCATCCGGGATTGGTACTAAGGATTCTGACGGTGTCCGCACCACCGGAACACCCGACGAAACCATTAGTGCAACTGCAGTTATTGAATGGCTCCACGGTGATCGGACCGCATTTACCAATCGGACCGACCAAGTTGGCATCAAAGCATGGTGGTCCAACGGCAACGTCGGCATGACCGGCCGTTCATACTTGGGCACCTTAGCTACAGCTGCTGCACTGACCGGCGTTGATGGTTTCAAGACCGCCATTGTTGAAGCCGGCATTTCCAATTATTACAACTACTACCGTGAAAACGGCTTGGTCGTCGCGCCTGGCGGCTTCCAAGGTGAAGACGCTGATGTCTTAGGTGAAATCACGTTTAGCCGCGAACAATCCGCCGCTGATTACTTAAAGATTAAGGACACTTGGCTGGCACAACTGAAAAAGCTGACCAGCGGCCAAGATCGACAGTCTGGTAGTTATAACAAGTTTTGGGATAATCGAAACCTCCTGAAAAACGTCAACATCAAAGCAGATATAATGTTGGTTCACGGCTTGAATGACTGGAATGTCAAGCCCTTACATGTTTATAACCTCCGAAATACTTTAAAAAATGAAGCCATTACCCAAAAACTCGTTCTTCACCAAGGTCAACATGAGTATCTTAATAATTTCCGTTCAGTTGATTTTACTGATTTAGCTAACTTATGGTTAACCAACAAATTACTGGACGTCGATAACCAGGCGAACCAAGTCGTTCCAGACGTGTTAGTTCAGGATAATGCCGAACCCGAAACTTGGAATACTTATCAGGATTGGGGAAGCGATGCCGAAGTCAAGACCATTTCGTTAAACGACCAACGGTTCACGGACCTCAATGAAAATCAAAGCTTCAACGACCAGCTGCCACAAGACCTGTTTAAACAATACGTGGCTGAAACCCACAAATGGCAACACGCTTTGTTTACCAAGTCGCATTCCAAGATGGATAAGCACGCCATTAAGCTGGTTACCGAACCTTTGGATCAAGACATGATCGTCGACGGTGAAGCAAAAATTACCTTGAGGGCATCCAGCAGCGCGGATCTGGGCTTGTTGAGTGCAGCGCTGGTTGACTACGGTGATGAAAAGCGTTTAACGGCTGTCCCACAAGTCTTAGCCGCCCAAAAGATTATTACCGGCTATAACTGGCGCAAGGATGACTTGAAAGAGTTTCTACCGGAACCAAAAGTCTCCGCATACAAGAAATTTACCGATGCCCACATGAACATGCAAAACCGCACCAATAATTATAAATCAGACGATCTTAAAGCTGGCCAATACTATAACTTTGAGATGGCCTTTCAACCAACGTTCTGGCGACTCTTAAAGGGCCATCAACTGGGGATCATCATTTACGCCACCGACATGGACTACACTATTCGCGGAAACCAAGACATTACCTATTCAGTTGACCTGGGCGCTTCTCAAATCGAACTTCCGTTGCTTGCCGGCAATGCTAATAACCGCTAAATGTGATATGATTTTTATAAATAAGGATAAGGATAGGTGATTATATGAAACAGGGAACAAAGATCATTACTTTGGATAACGGATATCACTTATGGACCAACACACAAGGGACCGGCGATATTCATTTGTTAGCATTACACGGTGGCCCTGGTGGTGAACATGAATACTGGGAAGACGCAGCCAAGCAACTTAAAAAGCAGGGCTTGGACGTGCAGGTGACGATGTATGATCAACTTGGCTCATGGTATTCCGATAGTCCTGATTTCAGCGATCCAAAGAACCGCGAAGACATCCTAAACTACGATTACTTCTTAAATGAAGTCGATGAAGTGCGTGATAAGCTTGGCTTGGATAACTTCTACCTCATCGGCCAATCATGGGGCGGACTGTTAGTTCAAGAATACGCCGCCAAATTTGGTCAACACTTAAAGGGCGCCATCATTTCATCAATGGTTGACCGCATCGACGACTACACTGAGCACTTGGAAGAAGTCCGCGAAAAAGCGTTAACTCCTGAACAAGTTGCTTACATGAAGGATTGTGAAGCCAAGGGCGATTATGACAATGACAAATACCAATCATACGTTGATATTTTGAACAAGGGTTACATCGACCGTAAGCAGCCTTCAAAACTATCCCATTTGATCGATGTTACCAACACAGATATTTATGGCGCTTTCCAAGGCGACAACGAATTCGTTGTGACCGGCAAATTAGCTGAGTGGGACTTCACCGATCAGCTCAAGAACATTAAGGTGCCAACTCTGGTCACATTTGGTGAACACGAAACCATGCCGATTGCCACTGGAAAACGAATGGCTGAAATGATTCCAAACGCCAAATTTGTCTCAACTCCAGAAGGCGGTCACCATCATATGGTCGACAATCCAGATGTTTACTACGATCATCTGGCAACCTTCATCCGAGAAGTTGAAAGCGACACGTTTAATAAATAAATCAACTCACGATATTCTCGTGCAGTCTAAAAGGCCGAATCAAAAGTGGTGAACTTTTGACTTGGCCTTTTTCTGTTGATTTGAAGTTATCTAATTAAAACGTGCGCCAAAATAGCAGCTTCCGGACGAAGCCAATCGCTATTTAGCCACACCTTCCCTTTTAAACATGCCACAACCGCTTTTCCTGTACTAACCATTGATGTTGACATTGCTTCAATCGAATTTGAACCCGGATCCAGGTGAGCAGCCGACAGCATCCATTTGGATGTGGCTTTTTCAAATATAACTGCCTTTGCCAATAAGTAATGTCAGCCGATATTTGACACTTGGTTAACCATTTATAATCATGACGCAAATACCGATTCACCCGCGCATAAGGTCCTGCCTTCCAATACTCGGCGGCAACAAACTGGCTTCGAGACACTGGAAATTTGTGGGCGCGAGCCGATGATAATTGATAGAATTTAATGATTCTACCAATCCCAAATGGTGGCTGGGTTTTTACTTTGAATTGTTTCCAAGCGTCCTTAGACATCTTTTTTTGGTACTTGGATTCCAGGTATGGGGCCAGTGGCACGACAATCAACGCATTTTGTAACAGATTTCTTCCTTGTGGATCCCCGTTTAATGCGTGTTGAAGATCCATCGTCAGCCGGTATTTCTTAACCATACCGTTCACGTATTTGACGTCAACACACCATGGCCGCTTTATATTTGGCAAAAATTGTTTCCTCCCAACCTACGCAATTGAATGAATGACCGGATTAAAGAAATGGAAATACCGATGGTGTTATTTTCGCAACGATTCGCGCTGTAACAACTTAATCGGCAGTACATATTTGTCCAACAGCTGGTCGTCGTTTTGTTGGAGCCGGTTGAACAACAATCGGACCAACAGTTCGGCAATATCGCTGACTGGTTGAACGATGGTACTTAACTCTGGGTGATATTCCTGAACGTAATCCGACCCATCGTAGCCAATCACTTGAACATCTTTGGGAATTTGCATCCCCAGCTTACGCGCCTCTTGCATACATAACAGGGCCGTTTGATCGTCGGTACAGAAAATGCCGTCCGGATGATAACCCAGCAATTTCTCCCGCAATGTTGCCCGTCTAATCGTTGGCGTCGAATTAAACGGAAATTCCACCACTTCAACGGGAAATTTACGATCTGCGGCAATTTTCTCAAATCCGGTGATCCGGGCATTATTCGGTGCCTTCTTTTCCAAACTGCCCGAAACCAGCATGAACTTTTTAGAGCCCTTCTCGATCATCGTCCGAGCGGCCAATTCGCCCCCAGCCTGATTATCACTGCTGACCGTCGGAATCTTATTTTGAAAATAACGGTCGGACGACACAATTGGCAACCCCGACATTTTATACTCTTCAATTCCTTCATTATGAGACCCGGTGATAATACCATCAACCTGGTTCGCCAATAACATCTTTAAATATTGCTGCTCTTTTTCAGGATTGTCCATGCTATTGCAAATAATCGCCTTATATCCGTGCATAAACAGTCGATTCTCAATTTCAACGACCAACTGGGCAATAAAAGGATTCTCCAAACTGGCAAAAATTAGTCCGACGAGCTTAAATTGTTTTCCCTGCAGGACACGGGCCGCTAGACTCGGTTGATAGTTCAACTGCTGCATTGCAGCGAATACCTTCTCCTTGGTATTGGCCGAAAGATATCCCCGGTCATTAATGACACGTGACACAGTTGTCACCGATACCCCTGCTAATTTTGCAACATCTGCCAACTTGGGCTGCATGAAATCACCTTCCCATCGCGTTTTATCAGTCTAAGTATAGCATATTGAAAAAATATTTTATGGAAATTTATGTCAAACGATTGACACATGAACATGTAAGCGTGTATCATGTGTTTTGTGAAAGGGGTTTCAAAAACTGTGAGAGGTGAGCACTTTGATTAACAATCAACAAAACCCAACCTGGTGGAAGAACGCCGTTGGTTATCAAATATACCCGAAAAGCTTTTATGACAGTAATAGTGATGGCATCGGCGACCTTCAGGGAATTATTCAAAAGATCCCTTACATCAAGTCACTTGGCGTAAACTTCGTTTGGTTATCACCATTCTTCGCTTCGCCAAACGTCGATAATGGTTACGATGTGTCAAACTATGAAGATGTTGATCCTCAATATGGCACATTGGATGACACATTCAAGATGATCGATGATTTTCATCGAAACGATATTCGCGTCGTCTTTGACCTCGTCATCAACCACACATCGGATCAGCATCGATGGTTCCAAGAAGCTAAGAAATCCATTGACAATCCCTATCATGATTTTTATATCTGGCGCAAAGCTGATAACGGCAAGCTGCCTAACAACTGGGTATCACTATTCGGTGGCTCAGCTTGGGAATACAACCCGGCAACTGACGAATATTACTATCACTTATTTGCCAAGCAGCAACCTGACTTGAACTGGGAAAATCCCAAGGTTCATCAAGCAGTCATGAAGATCATTGATTGGTGGGCAGCTAAAGGCGTTGATGGCTTCCGGTTGGATGCCATCTCACATTTGAAGAAAAATCAGTCATTCGCAGATGTCGCAGACCAAGAAGATGCCATGAATAACGTGCCAGGCATTGACAAACTGCTCGCTGAATTGAGCGCCGACTTCAAGCGCGACCATCTCATGACTGTCGGAGAAGCTGGCGGGGTCCCTGTTCGTCGGGCTCAACAGTGGGTCAATTCAAAAAACGGCTATTTCGATATGATTTTTCAATTTGATCACGTTAGCTTTTGGGAAAAGTTTACGGTTGGTCAAGTC
>NZ_JAXGWW010000058.1:0-10819 GCF_040773105.1 Lentilactobacillus sp. | reverse complement strand
TATATGAACCAGCCAACTCCGGAACTATCAGTAATCCGGCCGTTTCACCTTCTGCAATAACGGTTGGTGACGAAAATACCAAACAAGGCAATAACAGTGAAATGGATTCATTCTCGGCGTGGGGACCGACCCCAGATTTCAATTTAAAGCCCGACGTGAGTGCACCGGGCCAACACATTGCCGTTCTTGATGAAAATAATCGTTTCACGACAAACACAGGGACGTCGTTTTCGTCCCCATACATCGCTGGTGCCGCTGCACTGATCATGCAGAAGTTGAAGCAAACCCAGCCTAATTTAACCGGTGCCGACTTGGTGAACGCAGTTAAAGTTGCGTTAATGAATTCCGCTTCACCAATGAATGACGATCATTACTCTGGGGAACTAATATCACCTCGAAGACAGGGTGCCGGCCAGGTGAACGTCACCAATGCGGCGAACTTGAACGCGCTGGCAACCGACCCCACAACCAATCAAGGATCGGTTTCACTTAAAGCCATTGGAGAAACGACTAGATTTGCCGTTAACGTCGCCAATCACGGCGACAAACCTGAAACCTACCACGTGAATACCAGCAGCGGTCCGTTTACTGAAGTCCGTGACTCCAATCAACACGGTGTCGGCCGTGTCCATGATACAGCCATTGTTGGTGCGTCTCTTCAGTCCGACCAAGCGGACATCACCGTTGCGCCGGGAAAAACTGTAACTGTTAACCTGACACTAAATCTTGGAAGCCAGGCGACGCAAAACAGTGTGGCAGAAGGTTACCTTAGTTTGACCAATTCAGATCCCAGTCAAAATTTGACGGTCCCCTATTTTGGCTACTACGGCGATCCAACTGAGGAACCGGCCTTCGACAAACCTGCTAACCAGTCTGGCAGCATCTTTAACGGCGGCTATTTACTTGATAATAAGGACATGCCACTGGGATTGAGCGATCGGACATCACTGGCCAGTTGGCTGAACACCCTCTCCGATCCGGATGCCTTGCGGGATTCAGTCGTTAAGAAAATTCAAAACGATAAGGTGGCCTTTTCACCTAATGGTGATGGCCATTCCGATGCGATCAGTCCGTATGTCTTCGCATTTCAAAATCTCCAAGCCGTGACTGCTGAAATTACTGATTCTAATGGTCACGTTGTCCGAACAATTGACCAGGAAACCAACACCCAGAAGTCATTTCAAGAAAATGGCGCAGCCTACGTGGATGATCTGACCCTATCGCCGTCAATGCGGCTCAATCCATTGGCACTCAACTGGAATGGCATGGCATATGATCAATCAACCGGTAGGATGAAAGTTGTTCCAGACGGCCAGTACCACTATGTTTTGAAGACAACCAACTATAACGATGGCGCCGAAAAGAAGCAATCATATAGTCTGCCCGTCAAGGTCGATACGGTCGCACCGGCAATTACCCAGGCCAACTATCGAAATGGCCGACTGTCCGGCAGTTACTCGGATGTCGGTGCCGGCTTCACAGAGCTGTCGACACTAGCCGTCAAAATTGGCCAAAAAACGGTCGGTGTAAGCTTAAACAACGATGGCCAATCAAATACTGGCAACTTAACTTATAAGTTGTCTGCCGCCAAACAGCGGGCACTCAAGAAAGCCAAGGGGAAACTCCAACTTCAACTGGCAGATGTTGCCGGCAATCAGACCCATAAAACCATTAACCTTGTTCCAAGTCAGTATAAAACGATCAAGAAATCGCCAACCGGTACGTCAAAAATCGTTTGGACTGTTAAAACCGATGACTTGCAAACGATGATGAGTCATGCCAAGTTTGCAGTCACCACTCGTTTTCCCCCAACCAAAGGGATTACGTTTGAAGGGCTTAACGACAATGACTTAACCTTGATAAACGCGGCCAGCAGCGTGTATGATCCGGCTACCCATCAGTTAACGATTGCCGGAAAGGTCAACAACTCAAAGGACAAGTTGATTATTTTAAAGAGTCCGGATCAACATAGTCCCGGCGATCGGGTAAAAATTCAAAAGTCCGGGCAGTTTAAATTTGAAATGCCAGTCGCCCCTACAACTCAGCGTGGAATTGGCTACATTTTAAAGAAGTCAACGAAAAACAAAGTGACAACTGTCCGTGGCACGCTCGTAGTCATTACGGATACCACGGCCCCGTCCCTGAATCTATCATTGAAGCCTGGTGTGCAGAAAACTGGAAATCATTACCAGATGGACACAACTGAGGATCAGATTACAATTAGCGGTTCAGTAAATGACAATGTCGACGGCTACCGCTTGTTTATTAATGGCGATAATCTTTTCCACGAGCAAAACAACGCCGGCTGGGTTAATCACCAAGACCTTGGCGGTAACCCGAATCCACACGCCGACCATCAATTCAGCCAAACTTATAATTTGAAAAACGGCCAAAATATTTTCACGGTTTCCGCGGTCGATGAAACAGGCAACACCACTACAAAGACCATTACCGTCATTCGTCAATGATCATAAATTGAATACGAAAAAGGAGCTCAAAATCATTTCTGATTTTGAGCTCCTTTTGCTATTAGTCATCAATTAACAGTAATTAAATTACTTCTTGAGACCTTCCCACTTCCAGTCAACAACTTCTGGAAGATCAGTTCCTTCTTGACGAATGTAGGCATTATGCTTGTCGATAGTGTCGTTCATACGTTGGATGAAGTAACCGGCCTTAACAGTGTAAGCTGGAATATCTTGAACGGCTTCCTTAGCAAGGCTGAAGCGATCCAATTGGTTCAAGACACGCATGTCAAATGGTGTTGTGATATCACCATTCTCACGGTAACCATGAACGTGAAGGTTGTGGTTATGACGATCGAAGAAGATATCCTTGATAAGTCCTTCGAAGCCATGGAATGCGAAGATAACTGGCTTGTCAGTAGTGAACAAGTTGTCAAAGTCTTCGTCGCTCAAACCACGAGGGTCAACCTTAGGTGAACGAAGCTTCAATAAATCAACAACGTTGATGTAACGAATCTTCATTTCTGGGAATTCCTTGTTCAAGATTGAGATAGCAGCCAATGCTTCCAAGTTAGGTTCTGAACCTGCGGCAGCAAAGACAACATCTGGTTCTTGACCTTGGTCAGTTGATGCCCAATCGATGTAGCCAAGACCATTCTTAACGAGGTTTTGTGCTTCATCCATTGTGTACCATTGACGACGTGGGTGCTTTGAAGTAACGATTAAGTTGATCTTTTCGTATGTTCTGAATGCAACATCACCAACTGCTAACAATGTATTGGCATCTGCTGGAAGATACTCACGGATAAATTCAGGCTTCTTCTCAGCTAAATGAGTTAACATACCTGGATCTTGGTGGGTATAACCATTGTGATCTTGCTGGAATACTGTTGAAGTATCAACAAAGTTCAATGAAGGATATTGCTTTCTCCAGTATTGTTCTGAAGCCTTACGCAACCACTTCATGTGTTGAGTCAACATTGAGTCAACAACACGTCCAAATGATTCGTAAGTAGCAAAGAATCCATGACGACCAGTCAATACATAACCTTCAAGCCAACCTTCTGCTTGGTGTTCTGAAAGTTGTGAATCGATAACACGGCCGTGGTTTGAAAGATCTTCATCAAATGGTTCGTGAATATCTTCCATCCATTGACGCTTTGAATCATCAAGCAAGCTGTAAAGACGGTTTGACTTAGTTTCATCAGGGCCGAATCCACGGAAGCTGGTTGGGTTAAGTTCAGCAACCTTTTCCAACCAGTTTGACCATTCGATCATATCTTGCTTTTGAGTAACACCACGATCAAATTTAACTTCGAAGTCGCGGATGTTAGGGAACTTCAATGGTTCTGGCTTGATACCACCATTGGTGATTGGGTTAACAGCCATTCGCTTGTCGCCCTTAGGAGCAACTTCACGAATTTCTGGAAGAACAGTTCCGTTTTCATCGAACAATTCTTCTGGCTTGTATGACTTCAACCAGTCAATGAGCAAGTCTTTATGTTCCATTGAGCCTGCAGCAACAGGAATTGGAACTTGGTGAGCACGGAATGAACCTTCGATAGGGTTACCATCGAGATCCTTCTTAGGACCAGTCCAACCTTTAGGTGAACGGAAGATAATCATTGGCCAGTTAGGCAATTTAACATTATCTGGAGTTTCGTTTTCACGAGCATTCTTTTGAATAGACTTGATTTCTTCGATCACATGGTCAAGAGTCTTGGCAAATTCTGCTTCAACCTTGGCATGATCCGTATCAGCAGTAGCTTCAACGAAGTATGGATCCCAGCCCATTCCTTTGAAGTAACTAGTTAAATCTTCGTCACTCATACGTGAAAGGATAGTAGGGTTAGAAATCTTGAAGCCGTTCATGTTAATGATAGGAAGAACAGCACCGTCGGTAATTGGGTTGATGAACTTGTCAGAGAACCATGATGCAGCCAATGGGCCGGTTTCTGATTCGCCATCACCAATTTCAACAGCAGCGATTACATCTGGGTTGTCTAAGATAGCACCGGTACCATGTGAAAGTGAGTATCCAAGTTCTCCACCCTCATGGATTGAACCTGGTGTTTCTGGTGCGGCATGAGAAGCAACTCCACCTGGGAATGAGAATTGCTTGAACAATTTAGCCATACCTTTTTCGTCTTGGCTGATGTTTGGATAGATATCTGAATAACTACCGTCAAGATATGAGTTGGAAACCATAACTTGTCCACCATGACCTGATCCTTCAATGTAGAACATGTTCAAATCGTATTTGTTAATAACACGGTTCAATTCTGCATAGATAAGGTTTTGGGATACGATAGTTCCCCAGTGACCAATAGGCTTAACTTTAACGTCTTTGGCTTCGAGGGGTCTCTTAAGCAATGGGTTGTCGCGCAAGAACAATTGACCTACTGAAAGGTAATTAGCGGCACGCCAGTACTTGTCAACAAGTTCCAAATATTCTTTGGAATCGTAATCTACTGTCATTAATTAACACTCCTTCTTCGATTTAACAACAAAGCTTCTGTATAGAATGTTCGTAAAATCCACCAATGAATTCTTGATCAATTTACATCACTAATACTAAACGATATTTTCAAAAAGTCAACCTTTTAGAAAATTGATACGGTCCAATATTTAGTGACAGAAAATTCTATACTTATTAGCTATTATGGACGCTTATAAAAGGTTCGTCCACTATTATTAATATTTTGTAACAAAATTTTCTCAATTTTTACTTAACGATTTTGTCGATGCCAATTAACGATGACTTGAGCGATGAATAAGGCCGCCAATACAGCAGTTGTCACAATAAAAGTAAACCGCATGCCGAAAATAAATGCCCCTGGCTGCGCAACCGGATAATCGTTGACTGGTCGTCCAAGATTCATGCTAATCCCACCAAATAGTAAAATATTGGCAAAAATCGAGCCAAGTGTCATACCGGTGTTTCTCGAAAAGCCCAGCAACCCGCTGGCAATTCCCAACTGGTCTTTGGCAACTGCATTCATGACCAAAACGTTTGTCGGTGCTTGAAACAGCCCATTTCCCAAACCAACAAAGCCCAGCCAAATGCACAGCACTATCAACGAAGTGGCGTGATTAACACTGGCCAGCCCGACTTGGCTGATAATCAACATCGCTAGCGAAATGGCCGCGATGACGTGGGAGCCAAATTTGTCACTGAGCCATCCGGCAAACGGTGAGACGACAATTTGAATGATTGGAAAGCTGATTAAAATTAGTCCTGCCAGATCGGTACTAATGAGTCGATTCTGTTCCAAATAAATCGGTTCGATGATATTAACGACAAAATTAATCCCGTAAACGAGTACCGTCGCAAGTAAACTAAGGGAAAAATCACTGTTATGAAACAAGTGAAAATTCATGACGGGATTTTCTGCACGCATTTCAATATGCCTGAATGCCACAAGCAAAATCAGCGTTGCAATCATCAACCCCACAAAAGTAAAACTGGAAAAGCCAACTTGTTGACCCAAAATGAGCCCGACAAATAAACTGGCGGCCGTGATGATTAAAATCAGCATGCCGATAAAATCAACGTTTCCCTTGGATTTGACCTCATTTTTAGACAACACCAGTTGACCAAGAACGATTGCCACCAATCCGACCGGTACGTTAACCCAAAATATGTAATTCCAGGGAAGATAAGTCAAAATCAGTCCACCAAGGCCGGGACCGGCGATGCTGCCCAAGGCAACTACTGAACCGAAGCTGCCTAGAGCAAGTCCCCGTTGCTGCTTAGAAAAGGTCTCGGTAATAATTCCGGCGTTGGTGCTCAGCGTCATACTGGCACCGATTGCCTGAACGGCTCGCATCAGTAAAATCCAGCCAAAGCCGAGGTTGAAGCCACATAATAATGACGCAATTGTAAAAATGACGGTGCCGATTTTAAAGACCCGTGCTTTGCCGAACAAGTCACCCATCTTACCAAACGGCAGCAAGAACATACAGGTCACGATCAGGTAACTTGATGCCACCCAGGTAATCTGTGACGTTGGCACGTCCATTGCCCGCGACATGACCGGTAATGCAATGTTGACAATACTGCTGGTCAACGTCGACATGAACGATAATAGGACGACTGCGGTAAAAATCCACCACCGATTTTGATTTGCGTGCTTCTCAACCATCTTCTCACCCCATTTCATCTATAGAATAAGCGTTTTTTGAGAAGGTAGTTGAAATGATGCTTAAAATAAAAGCAGTGAGCCGTTATTCGACCCACTGCAACTTAATTGCGAACCTAAATGAAATTAATGAAACATATTCAACAAGACATCAGCTCCCCAGGGAGTTGCGGCTAAAATCGCAAATATTAAGATCATAACGCCAACGCCGACAAAAATATTGCGGACGGCCGGACGATCCTTTTGCTTAAATCCATAAACGAGAATGAAAATGCCAAAAATGGCGAGGACGAACATAATATAAAAACCCATGGGAGGTGCTCCTTTTATATTTTTTATCTAGCTGAAATGAGCTCCGACGACCGCAAGCAGCGCGCAGCGTCTAGCCTACTTGGCGACGGGCCTGACGCTAACTTCCAAGGGACCACTGCTTCAAACCCGGTTCAAGGGGGTGTTACTTTTTACCTAGCCGAAATGAGCTCCGACGCAACTGATGCTAACTTCTAAGAAGAGATGAATCAAAACCATTGCACGCACGATGTTTTTAGTGGTTTTGACCTGATATAGATGTTTGTTTGTCGGTGCTTTTTACCTGGCTGAAATGAGCTCCGACGACCCTGACCCCTACTGTGTAAGACAAAAATTTAAAGGATGAACCAAAAACGTTCATCCTCTAAATTTTCGTCTTACACTCCGGGGTCACCCGGGTCTCGTCGCTCTCTACTTATCTTCATCCAAATTCACAAACGTATTATAATTCAAATATTTATAGTGAATCCGCATATTTGAAACTTCAAACGGTGTTCCGTCATCCAGGAAGAAAATACCTTCCATCACACCGACCGGTTCCACCGGCTTCAATCCCAACAACTCCTGGTCCTCTTTTGTTGAGGGATCCGCCGTTATTGTCATGAACGACTTGGTAACCGAATTTCCAGTTGCGTCCTCAAAATAGTTGAAGATCGAGCCTTCTACTCTTTGCGCATTTAGCTCAGGTGCGACCCTGATTGGAATATATCCCAACTCAATCATAAACGGCTTGTCATCAAACGACCGCAACCGTTTAATTTCGTACACAAATTCACCCGGATTTAAAAATAATTCGGTCTGCAATTCTTCACTTGCCGGCACAACCTTGAAGTCCAACAGCTTAATTTGTGGCGTTTGGCCATCACTCTTAAAACTATCTGTAACCCCTAAATTGGATCCCTCGTATTGAAAAATGGTTTGATTCTTCTGATACAGCGGGTTAATGAATGTTCCGGATCCCCGCTTTTTGAAAATAATTCCCTGATTTGCCAAAACATTCAACGCGCGTTTAATTGAACTTCGGCTAACACCATAAGATTCGCTCAGGCTTCGTTCATCCGGCAGTTTCTTTGAGGCAAACTCGTTTGCCTGGATGCGTTCCTTCAAATCCTTCATGATGTTGCGATATACTAAATCAGCCATTTGTGCTCCTTATAAAATCGTTAACTTGATCTATTATTAATAAAGTATAACAGATTATCATTCTCTTTGTTCAGCCGGAATCATGTCCCAGGTTGTGATAAAATATCTCTGAGGTGTTATGACATGTCAAAAAAGAAGAAGAATCAAGTTCATAAAACGCTAGTGGAACAAATTTTAGATAAGCACAAAATCCCCTTTGTCCAAATGGAATTTCCAACTCACAAAGAGGGCGATGTTGAACAAATTACCGTTGATCACGTTGACCAAGACGAACACCAAATTTTTAAAACGCTGGTACTGACTGGCAAAAATACCGGTCCTGTTGTCGGTGTCGTCCCAGTTGACGAACACTTGGACGAAAAGAAGCTGGCCAAAGTGTCCGGCAACAAAAAAGTCAACATGGTGCCATTGAAGGATTTATTAAAGACGACCGGCTACCAACACGGTGCCAACACCCCCATTGGCATTTGGGAAAAATTTCATTACCCCATTTACGTTGATCAAGAGGCAAAAGATATGGGCGACATTATCGTATCGTCTGGTCAAATCGGCCGGTCAGTTAAAGTCGATGCCCAACAAATGGTCGATTTAATCGGTGGAAAATTCGCCGACATAAAGGAATGACAAGATGCTCAAAGATATTTTGACAAACATTGGTTTGGTACTCGGATTACTCATCGGGGTACCATTTCTTTTTATCTACCTACTTTCAGCAATCAACCGCAACACAAAACAACAAATTGCCAATCGCTTTGGCGTTAAAGGCCAGTTGGTATTTGGCTTTCTTGGCATCATCGTTCATGAAGCCAGCCACCTGATCGTAGCACTTATTTTCGGCCACCACGTCGACCAGTTTCGCTTAATTCGCATCCCCACCGCTGAAAATGAAACACTTGGTTACGTCCACCACACGTGGCGAAAGCAAAACATCTACCAGAATATGGGCAACCTGTTTATCGGGGTGGCACCAATCTTTGGCTGCTGTTTAACGACGCTCTTATTAGCTCGGTCCTTCATCCCCGAAGTTTACCAGTCTTTGATTGTTTCGACTCAGCAGTCCTTCGGGCAAATCAGCTGGCTAATGCCGTCGGTCAACTGGCTTTCTTTACTGATCTTCCTGGTTATTGCGGCCAACATTTGTATCGGTGGCTTTGACCTGAGCTCAGCTGATTTTGAAAATTCTAAACAGGGCTTCTGGCAGGCCATTTTATTCTTGGTGGTAGTCACAATCATGATTTCAATCACGCCATTTTCAGCGGGGTTCTTCGCCCTGCTTGGCCACTTCACAACGATGATTGTGGTAATCTCAATTTTTAATCTCGTGATTTCAATATTGATGAACGTGATCTTTCGGATTATTTAGACCCATTCCACTCGTCGACAAATTCACTGACAAAGTCCTGCATGACTTGTTGGCGATGCTCGGCGATTTTTTTAGCTGTGGGTGTATTCATTTGATTCTTTAACTTGAATAATTTTTCATAAAAATGGTTAATCACCGTTCCGCGTTTTCGATACTCGGACTTGTCCATCCCCGCCCGTGGCATGATTCGTGGATTATACATGATTTCACCGAAGTGGCCGCCAAAGTAAAATGTCCGCGCGATACCGATTGCGCCAATTGCATCCAAGCGATCAGCGTCTTGGACAATTTGGCCCTCAATTGACAACTTGCGGTGCTCCTTAAGATTGGCGCTATACGACATATTATCAATGATCGCAAACACATTGGTGATAAAGGCATCATCGTAGCCAACTGCTTTGAGCTGGTCGACAATCGCCTGTCGTTTCGCTTCAGGGTTGGTAGTGACCTTGTCGTCACTGACATCGTGAAGATACGCGGCGATAACTACCAACGATTCATCAGCATCTTCGCCCTTTAAAATTAATTTGGCCAGACTGACGACCCGTTCAATGTGGGTGTAATCGTGGCCGGTCGTTTCGTAACCGAGTTCTTTTTGAACGAACTCGCGGATTTGTCTGAGTCCATTAATCATATGCCGCTCCTTTTTAGATAACTGAGAGAATATATAACGCCAGCTTACCGAGAATGAGGCTCCAGAACAGTTGCCAGTGTAATAAGTAAGCATGCTTGATTGCTTTGAGCCATGTCAGCGCAAACGTCCACCAGTGCACATGACTGCGGTTTTGGACGTAATATTGGCCAATCTCTGTTAACATCACAAATAACAACAATTCCAGTAACACCATTAAAATAAAGTAGCCAACGTAAATCACCACAATCAGCCATTTCAACGTCCCAAGTGATGACTGAGCTGCCGCAAAAACACTTTGTGCCGTGCCGCCCATGACAAAAGCGCCAATGATACTCAACCAAAGCGATGATAAAATCGATGTTGGCATAATCGATAGTATCAAAATTGGCAGCAATAATTGAAAATCTTTTCTCAGTTCTTCAAAAGCCAGTGGACCAATAACGCTGAAAAACGAACCCACACTTTTCACCTGACCAACGTAGTCAAACCCATATTGGAGTGACATCCCAATAAAGACGACGATGGAAGCAACGGCCCAAACGACGACAAAAAAATTCTGGCGGTAGGCTGTTAAAAGCGTCAATAATTGTGTTTTAAAATTGGCTGGTTTAGTTGACATTTGAGTTACCTTCTTTTGGTATTTAAGTATTAGTATACCTTTCATTAGAATAATTGTAGAGGTCTGTGAACATTTAAACAAACAATAGGCCAGGACAAAACTAGATGTTTTGCTCTGACCTTTTTTATGCAAATATTGTCTTGT
>NZ_JAXGWW010000057.1:0-10880 GCF_040773105.1 Lentilactobacillus sp. | reverse complement strand
GTTAACCGATTGATATCAAGATTTCGGGCTGAAAAGATGCTTCCCATTGATGACGAAGCAATTGCATCAGCTGCCAGTCAAGATATCGAAGTTAAACCAATGAGTGCCGAATATGACGTTGAACCATCGGAAAAAGAAGTTTTGAATGTTATTTTGCCTCAATATTCTGAAAGCTTGGTCTATGGTGCAATCCTTGACGCTAAGACTTCAGAACATGCCTCGAGTTCAACTGCAATGAAGTCGGCATCTGATAATGCTGATGACTTGATTTCTTCATTGGAATTGCAGTATAACCGTGCTCGTCAGGCCGCAATTACGACTGAAATTACCGAAATTACTGGTGGTCAAGAGGCTCTTAGTCAATAGAAAAGATTTGAATGGAGGAATTAACTAACATGAGTACTGGTAAAGTTATACAAGTTATTGGACCAGTTGTCGACGTTGAATTCTCCTTGAACGATAAATTACCAGAAATTAACACAGCTTTAGTTATTCACGAAAGCGACGACAAGGATCTTGTTGTCGAAGTTGCCCTTGATTTGGGTGACGGCGTTGTTCGGACTATTGCGATGGATGGAACTGACGGTCTTCGTCGAGGTATGGACGTTGAAAATACCGAATCATCCATTAGTGTGCCTGTTGGTAAAGATACTCTTGGCCGAGTATTCAACGTTCTCGGAGATCCAATTGATGGCGGCCCAGAATTTGGCCCAGACGCAGAGCGTTGGCCAATTCACCGCGAAGCTCCAAAGTATGATGAATTGAATCCATCAACTGAAATCCTGGAAACAGGAATCAAAGTGATTGATTTACTGGAACCATACACTCGTGGTGGTAAAGTTGGATTGTTCGGTGGTGCCGGAGTTGGTAAAACCGTTTTGATTCAGGAGCTAATTCACAACATCGCCCAAGGACACAATGGTATTTCTGTATTTACCGGTGTTGGTGAGCGAACTCGTGAAGGTAACGATATGTACTTCGAAATGAAAGGTTCAGGAGTTCTTGAAAAGACGGCCATGGTTTATGGTCAGATGAACGAGCCTCCTGGTGCACGTATGCGTGTTGCCTTAACTGGTTTAACGATTGCGGAATACTTCCGTGACCGTGAAGGCCAAGATGTTTTGCTGTTTATCGATAACATCTTCCGATTCACTCAGGCTGGTTCAGAAGTTTCTGCTTTGCTTGGCCGAATTCCATCAGCCGTTGGTTATCAGCCAACATTGGCTACTGAAATGGGTCAACTTCAGGAACGAATCACGTCAACCAAGAAGGGTGCCATTACATCGATCCAGGCCGTTTATGTGCCTGCCGATGATTATACCGACCCTGCTCCTGCCACAACATTTGCCCATTTGGATGCCACAACCAACTTGGAACGTTCATTAACGCAACAAGGTATCTATCCAGCCGTTGATCCGTTGGCTTCAACGTCTTCAGCGCTGGATCCTGCCATTGTTGGTGAGGAACATTACGAGGTTGCGACCCAAGTTCAGCATGTGCTGCAACGATATCGTGAACTACAAGATATTATTTCAATTCTTGGTATGGATGAATTGTCAGACGAGGAAAAGACGATTGTTAACCGTGCTCGTCGAATTCAGTTCTTCTTATCTCAAAGTTTCTCTGTTGCCGAACAGTTTACCGGCTTACCTGGTAAGTATGTGTCCGTTCAAGACACTGTTAAAGGCTTCAAAGAAATTCTTGAAGGTAAGTATGATGACATTCCAGAAGATGCCTTCCGTAACTGCGGACCAATCGAGGATGTTATTGAGAACGCCAAGAAGATGAAGCAGGAAACACAAACTGAAGAGCAGAGTGCCGCAAACTAAGGAGGGATTCTAATTGGCTGATAATTCAGTTATTACCGTTAGTATCGTGACTCCCGATGGAAAAGTTTACGAGCATACTGCTAGTATGATAGTTGTTTCAACACAGTCGGGACAACTAGGAATTATGGCAAATCACGTTCCGATTATTGCGACACTTGACGTTGATGAGACGCGAGTCAAATACGACGACAAGGAAGACGATATTGCTGTCAACGGCGGCTTTCTCGAATTCTCAAACAATGTTGCAACAATCGTTGCTGATAGTGCCGAAACTCAAAATGACATTGACATTGCACGTGCTGAAAAGGCAAAGAAAAATGCGCAACAGCGTATTGAAGAAGCCCGTCAACGACAGGATAAAGCTGCGCTTGACCGTGCTCAAGTTGCCCTTCGTCGTGCGATCAATCGAATTAACGTTGCCGGAAAATAATCCGTTACTGATTGGAATTTCGGAAACTAAATATGATAGATCAAAAGCTGCTGCTTGAATTTAATCGAGCTGCAGCTTTTTTTTGCACCCAAGACATAGCTGTAGCGTTTCTCGACTTAGTTTGAGTTCTAATTCTTGAATTCACGACGGATTCAAGGTAAAATTTCGTTATCTTGTTTGTGAACCAAATATTTATGTTTGCGTTTTATGGGTTGTTTTCCGTTTTTTTTATTACTGTGGATGAATGATAATCTTCTGTTATATAGCGAGTAAGACTTATATTTCAAAAAAACAAACCGAAAAGTTGGGACAAGTTCGCGTCTTTATGATATAGTTGTCAATGAATTGGGGGAGACTCAAATGAATTCAATTGGCATTCAGGCGCTAATTACATTGATTACATACTTTTTGTTTATCGCTATGGCGTTTTGGAGTGTTCAGGAAATCCACATCGAGCGTTATATCCCATTGCGGGATATGCCGGGGAAATTGTTAATCGTACTTGTTTCAGTTGCGATTGGGTACGGCTGCAGTTCATTTTTCCTCTCTGTAATATTTAATATTCAAAATTTAATGTATTTAATTAAGTGATGTAGGAGGCGTTCTTGTGGAAAAAATTATTGTACATGGTGGAAATCCACTTCGGGGGACAGTACATATTGACGGGGCTAAGAATGCTGTTTTACCGATTCAAGCAGCTGCAATTCTTGCAGGTGAAGGAAAGACAGTCATCTCAAACGTTCCTTTGTTGTCTGACGTATATACCATGAATAAGGTATTGCGTTTCTTGAACGTGAAAGTTGATTTTAACGAAGATCAAAACGAAATTACCTTTGATGCTTCAACGGATCTGTCCAGTGAAGCGCCGTTTGAGTACGTGTCCAAGATGCGTGCTTCAATCGTTGTCATGGGGCCACTATTGGCGCGTTTAGGGCGTGCTAAGGTTGCATTGCCTGGTGGATGTGCGATTGGTTCTCGACCAATCGACCTTCATTTAAAGGGTTTTGAAGCATTGGGTGCAACGATTGAGCAGCATGATGGCTATGTTGAGGCAAATGCTCCCGAGGGATTGCATGGTGCTGAGATTTATTTGGACTTCCCAAGTGTCGGTGCTACCCAAAATATTATGATGGCAGCAACTTTGGCAAAGGGCCGCACGGTGATTCAAAATGCCGCCCGGGAACCTGAAATCGTTGACTTGGCAAACGTCTTGAACAAGATGGGTGCTAAAGTTGTTGGCGCTGGAACTGAACAAATCCGTGTTCAAGGCGTTCCTGAACTTCACGGGACCGATCATGCAGTTGTTCAAGATCGAATTGAGGCGGGAACGTTCATGATTGCTGCGGCAGTCACTCGAGGTGATGTCTTCATTGATGGCGCAATTCCAGAGCACAACAAACCATTGATTCTCAAAATGCGTGAGATGGGTGTCACCATTGACGAAAGTGACGACGGCATTCGTGTCATCGGCCATGACAATCTCAAGCCGGTTGACGTTAAGACAATGCCTCATCCAGGCTTTCCAACCGACATGCAGCCACAGATGACGATTTTGCAGCTAACGGCGGAAGGTAGTAGTTCGATGACTGAGACCGTCTTTGAAAATCGCTTTATGCACATGGAAGAGCTTCGTCGGATGAATGCGAAGTATACGATTTCCGGTCGGACGGTTGTGATGGATGGCCCAACAGATTTTAATGGGGCTGAAGTTGCTGCAACTGATTTACGAGCTGCTGCATCACTGGTCATTGCCGGCTTGGCAGCCAGCGGCTACACCACCGTCACCAACTTACAATATTTGGATCGTGGGTACCACGACTTCCATAAGAAGTTGGCCAGCTTAGGTGCCGAAATTAAACGTGTTAATATTGAAGATGATTCGATCGTTTTGAATCAATCACTTAAAAATCGTTCTTAGAAAAAAGGGGTTGGGATCGTAATTGATCTCAACCTTTTATTGTCTTCAGTCTTATTAGAAACGCAACTTTTATGTGTTATAATTATTTTTTGAGATTAAAGTTTTTCAGGAGGAAGTACACAGATGGCAAAAGACATTGGAATCGATTTAGGAACTGCCAACGTACTCATTTACGTTGCCGGGAAAGGAATAGTATTAAACGAACCATCAGTTGTTGCAGTCGACACCAGAACTGGCAAGGTTTTGGCCGTTGGCTCCGAAGCATACCGGATGGTCGGAAGAACGCCAAGCAACATTCGCGCCATTCGCCCATTGAAGGATGGGGTTATTTCAGACTTTGATATTACTGAAGAAATGCTGACATACTTCATCAATAAGTTGGATGTTAAAGGATTCATGTCCAAGCCAAAGATCATGATCTGTGCACCGACCAACGTTACTGAGATTGAACGAAATGCCATTATGCAGGCCGCTGAAAAAGCCGGCGGTGGACAGGTTTATCTTGAGGAAGAGCCAAAAGTTGCCGCAGTTGGTGCTGGAATGGATATCTTCCAGCCACGTGGTAATATGGTCATTGATATGGGTGGTGGGACTAGTGATATCGCCATTATTTCGCTAGGCGATATTGTTGCCAGCAAGTCAATTCGAGTTGCCGGAGACAAGATGAATAGTGAGATTGCCACTTATATCAAGCAAAAGCACAACTTGATTATTGGTGAACATTCTGCCGAAAAGATTAAGATCGAAATTGGAACTGCCAAGAAGGATGATACCGACGTTAAAACGATGGAAGTTCGTGGCCGTGATGCCGTTTCCGGAATGCCAAGAGCCATTACGATTGACAGCAATGAAATTGCCGAGGCGATTAATGACACGATTCAGTTGATTATCAGTGGTGCAAAAGAAGTCTTGGAAGTGATTCCACCTGAGTTAGCATCAGATATTGTTGATCGTGGGATTATGCTCACCGGTGGTGGGGCCCTACTTCGAAATATTGATACTGTGATTGCGGACGCACTAACAGTTCCAGTGATTATTTCCGAAAATCCATTGGATAACGTTGCCAAAGGTGCCGGGATTTTGTTGGAGCACTATATTAAGAACCCTAAATTGAAAGCTAAGGAACAAAAATAACAGGAGTCAAAGTGAAAAAAATTCTGATTGGTCTTGTTCATGGTTATCAGCGGTTTATTTCGCCCTTATTTCCGCCCACGTGCCGTTATTACCCAACTTGCAGTACTTATATGGTAACGGCTTTAAATAAGCATGGCGCGTTTAAGGGAGCCATTATGGGCATCGCTCGGATCCTTCGTTGCCACCCGTTTGTTAAGGGCGGCTATGATCCGGTTCCTGATCACTTCACAATTTTTAGGAATAAGGAAGCACGGGACGATTATCGTCAATCCATGCACCTGAAATGATCTTTGAACAAGGAGAATATGATGAGTAAAGCAAATAAAAGTATTAACGTTGAAATTAAAGATCGAACGGATTCAAATGGAGATGCGATCTCCGAATTGTTTATCAGTAAAAAAATGATCGGTTCAATTAAACAATTGAGCGAGGATAAGTTTGAAGCTGTTAACACCCATGACGAAGCGTTTCATGTCAAAACTTTCGATGAGGGTGTGACACAGTTAATAAAGGATTTTCATCTTCACCATTAATTTGGCGATCTTGAATGAGGAGGGTCTAATTTGGATACCAGTCGAAGAACCTCTAAGGATGACGAATCTCGGATAGACTGGGGAATTATTTTCTGTGTCTTGATGTTGGCACTGATCGGGTTGGCGTCGATTTACGTCGCTGCAACCCACGACTCCAGTGCAACCAGCGTCTTGAAACAGGTTGTTTCTCAATTAGTATGGTACGTGATCGGAATTGTTGCTGTGGTGATTATCATGCAGTTTGATTCCGAACAGCTGTGGAAAGTGGCACCAATTACTTATTGGCTTGGCATTGCCCTTTTGGCCAGCGTTTTGGTTTTGTATAGTCGAGCCTATTACGTTAACACCGGTGCCAAAAGCTGGTTTTCACTTTTCGGTTTAACGTTTCAGCCGTCTGAAGTCATGAAACCTGCCTATATCTTGATGATGGGGCGGGTAATTGTCTCACACAATGATAATTACCCAATTCGAACAGTGAGAAGTGATTTCTTGCTGATTGGGAAAATGTTGTTGTGGACGTTGCCGATTGCGGTGCTGCTGAAGCTTCAAAATGACTTCGGAACAATGTTGGTGTTCTTTGCTATCTTAGGTGGCTTGATTATTGTTTCCGGTGTCACATGGAAAATCATCCTGCCGTCAGCGATTACGATTTTTGGCTTAGCGGGGACGGTCTTAGCCCTGGTTATTCCCGAGTCGGGGCGGCATCTGCTGGAAAAATTTGGGTTCCAAGCCTATCAATTTGCCCGGGTTGATACCTGGCTGCATCCGTCATCGGATACGTCAAACCAGGGATATCAGCTTTGGCAAAGTATGAAAGCCATTGGATCCGGTGGCATTTTTGGGACTGGGTTTAATCAGTCACACGTGTACGTACCAGTTCGGGAATCAGACATGATTTTCTCCGTTATTGGTGAGAATTTTGGTTTCGTTGGTAGTTGTATTTTAATTTTGTTGTATTTTCTGTTGATTTATCAAATGATAAAGGTTACATTCGATACTAGAAATGTCTTTTACGCATATATCTCCACTGGTGTCATCATGATGATTTTATTCCACGTGTTTGAAAATGTTGGGATGAGTATCGGGCTATTACCATTGACCGGTATTCCATTACCATTTGTAAGTGCCGGGGGATCGGCCTTAATTGGAAACATGATTGGGATTGGATTAATTATGTCGATGCAGTATCATAATAAGAGTTATATGTTTGGTGAAGACAAAGAATTTTCATAAAAAGGTGGAATAATGATGGATACAAAATATTATTGGACTGAAGAAGATAATGGTGTTGTGACAATTGGTTTAACTGACGATGGCAAAAAGGAATTAGGAAACATCACATTTGTTTCACTTCCCAAAGTTGGTGCTGAATTAAGTACAAGCGATACGTTATTAAACGTTGAAGCTGACAAAGCCGTTTCAGATATTCCAAGCCCAGTTGCTGGAAAAGTGACTGAAGTTAATACTGCAGCCGTCAATGACCCTTCAATTTTGAATGGCAGTGACAAAGCAACTTCATGGATCGCTAAAATTCAAAAGTAAAAGTTCTTGACGGTTAAGTGAATTTTAGGTAGACTATCTAATAGTTTGATGAAGAAAAAATTACAAGATGAGTAGATAATTAGAAGCTGTCAAGAGAGCCCGGCATGGTGAGAGCGGGTCAGCAACGATTTTCGAAGATGGTCTTGATTAAAAATGTATCGGTGAGCTTTGGTAAGCCGGTAATGGGTAACGACCATTATTTCGTTGAGTATGACAATACTCGATAAGGCCATTGTTGAGAGATGATGGTGAATAAAGGTGGTACCGCGAAGCTTTTCGTCCTTTTGTAAGTCCTAAGCGATTTACAGATAGGCGAAAAGCTTTTTTTATACTTAAGGGGTGAACAATTTGATTCGATTTAAAAACGTGTCCAAGCAATACAGCACCAAAGATGGCGGTCTGACAGCCGTAAACGACGTGAATATTGACATTAACGATGGTGAGATTTTCGGAATTGTCGGATATTCCGGAGCCGGTAAAAGTACGCTGGTGCGGATGTTAGATGGCTTGGAAGCGCCAACCACCGGCGAAATTGATATTAACGGAACGGACGTATCCAAGCTGCATGGCCATCAGCTCAGGAAGCAACGGCAAAAGATCGGCATGATCTTCCAACATTTCAACCTGTTATGGTCGAGAACCGTTCTTGACAACATTGCGTTACCCTTGGAAATTGCTAAAGTGCCCAAGGGTAAACGCCTCAAACGGGCCGAAGAACTGATTAAGCTGGTTGGACTGGAAGGCCGCGAGCACTCGTACCCATCCGAACTTTCCGGTGGCCAAAAGCAGCGTGTCGGCATCGCCAGAGCCTTGGCAAACGAACCGACTATCCTGATATCTGATGAAGCTACCAGTGCATTGGATCCGGATACGACTAATGAAGTTCTGGACCTCCTCCTAAAAATTAACAAGGAAATGAACCTGACCATTCTCTTAATTACGCATGAAATGCACGCCATTGCTAAGGTCTGTGAACGAGTTGCGGTCATGGATAGTGGTCGAGTTGTTGAAACCGGATCGGTGTTTGAAGTCTTCCGTCACCCACAACAAGACATTACCAAGAAATTTGTCAGTGAGGAATTCACACCACAACAAAGTGACAACACCATGACGCTTGATGAATTGGTCAAAAAGTATCCGGACGGCCAAATTATCCGACTCGTCTTTCATGGTCCTCAAGCGGAGTTGCCAATTGTCTCAGATGTCGTAAAGAACTTCCCTGATTTGACGGTCAGCATCATTTCCGGTGCGATTCATCAAACACAGGAGGGGGCACTTGGGTCATTGGATCTCCAATTTGTTGGGGCAGAGAGTCAAATTAATGATGCCTTGGCTTATCTTAAAAAATTACGCGTTGAAACGGAGGTGATTCATCATGGGTAGTACAACTGGATTCAAATCTTACTTTCAATTCCATAATGTTGATTGGGGATCGATGATGTCGGCGACTTGGGAAACGGTTTGGATGACGCTGGTTTCAATGATTGTGATCGTGATTCTAGGCATTATTCTTGGCTTAATTTTATATGAGACCCGCAATAAACCGGGAATCGGCTATAAAGTTTTAAATTGGATTGTGGGTTTGTTTGTTAACATTTTCCGATCAATTCCGTTTATCATTTTGATTATCTTGTTATTGCCGATTACCATGAAGCTGGCCGGAACAATCATTGGACCACGGGCCGCTTTGCCATCATTAATCATTTCTGCAGCGCCATTTTACGCACGGATGGTTGAATCTTATTTCCGTGAAGTGGATGCCGGAGTTCTTGAAGCAGCCGAGTCAATGGGGGCAACGACCTGGGGCGTCATCACCAAGGTCTTGATTCCTGAGAGTAAGCCAGCGTTAATTGCCGGTGCAACCGTCACCACCATTTCGTTAATTGGGTATACTGCAATGGCCGGTGCGATTGGGGCTGGTGGACTTGGAAACCTCGCCTATCAAGATGGGTTTCAGGCCAGCAATAACACGGTGACCCTGGTCGCTACCGTGATTATCTGTTTATTTGTTTTCATCGTTCAGTTTGTTGGCGATATTTTCGTTAAGATCACCGATAAGCGAACACTATAATACATTATTACTTGGAGGGTTTCACATGAAGAAAAAATTATTGAGTTTATTCGCAGTTGTCTTCACGGCATTTTTGTTAGTTGGGTGCTCCTCATCGTCAAGTTCCAGCAAAAAAATGACGACTTTAAAAATTGGTGCCTCTGCCGTTCCTCACGCACAAATTTTGCGTCACGTTGCCCCGCAGCTTAAAAAAGAGGGCGTTAACCTCAAAATCACCACGTTCCAAGACTACACGATGCCTAACAAGGCTTTGGCAAACGGTGAACTGGATGCCAACTACTTCCAACACATTCCATTCTTAAAGCTTTGGAACAAGCAAAACCACGGTACTTTAGTAAATGCCGGTGGCGTTCATTTGGAACCAATCGCCGTCTTCTCAAAGAAAGTTAAGAAGCTCCAAGATCTCAAGAAAGGTGCTACGATCATCGTCAGCAGCAATGTTCCTGACTATGGCCGAATTTTGCAAATCTTCAAGGATGCCGGGTTGATCACACTTAAGAAGGGGATTGACATTACGTCTGCCAACTTCAGTGATATTGCCTCAAATCCTCGTCACTTAAAGTTCAAGCATAGTTACGAACCAAAGCTTTTGCCAACCATCTACAAAAACGGTGAGGGTGATGCTGTTGTGATTAACGCCAACTACGCCGTTGGTGCCGGTTTAAACCCAATCAAGCAGTCAATTGCGATTGAGAAACGAGATTCGCCTTACGTTAACATCATTGCCACACGTAAGGGTGATCAGAAGAAGCCAGCCATCAAGAAGTTGGTCAAAGCGCTTCAATCAACCAGTACACAAAAATGGATTTTACATCACTACAAGGGTGCTGTTCTTCCAGAAAAGAATGTTAAGTAATATCAATTATGTGCCGTCCGCTATATACTTAAGATAGTTATTAAGTTATAGGGGGCGGTTTTTTTTGAAAGAGAAAAGTGTTTTTCACGTCAATGGCTATCTGGGGTTGATTGCAACCTTGGTCCTTCTGGGACTTGGGGGGTATCTGCTGTGGATTGGCAGTCAAAATGGGTCAATGGGCGCGATCATTATTGGGGCAATTATTATCATTTTGGCCCTGTTGTTTGCCAGTTCGTTGACGATCATTCAACCAAATGAAGCCAAGGTATTGACGTTCTTCGGCCGATACATCGGGACCATTCGTAATTCCGGGCTTTACATGACTGTGCCTTTGACGAATAAGCAGACAATTTCACTGCGAGTTCGAAATTTTAACAGCTCGATTATTAAAGTGAATGATTCTAAAGGAAATCCTGTAGAGATTGCTGCGGTTATTGTTTATAAAGTCGTTGACTCGGCCAAAGCTATTTTTAGTGTTGAGGACTACGAACAATTTGTCGAAATTCAAAGTGAATCGGCAATCCGACACATTGCCAGTCAGTATCCTTACGATAGTTTTGATGATTC
>NZ_JAXGWW010000056.1:0-11099 GCF_040773105.1 Lentilactobacillus sp. | reverse complement strand
TCAGCGGACTTAACTAAGCCCACATGATCATAAAAGTCAATGGCTTTGGCACGGCTTCGAACAGCCGCATCAAAAATTAAATATGCACCGGTACCGCCTAATTTTTCGATGGCAGCTGTGACCTTGTCGCGGGTTTCCAGTTCATTTACAAACCGGTTACCGTTTTGATCAACCAGGATTGCCCCCTCACCGCGGACGGTTTCGCCGATCAGATAAACATGATCGGTATCTTGCTGGGCGGTTGGGTGGACTTGAATTCGATCCATATCAACCAACTTTGCGCCAATATCTTTGGCAAGTAAAATGCCGTCCCCGGTATTGCCCGGTTGATTGGTCGTCCGATACTTGTTTAAATCAGGTCGGTACTCGCTAATCAATTTCTTGCTTGCCCCAAAACCACCGGTAGCGATGATAACGGCCCTCGATTGGATTATTTGTTGATCCACCTCGGTTTGAATTTGAACGCCCGTCACTTTGTCTTCGGTCAAAATGCGAGTCACTTTAACATTGCAGAACAAGGGAATTTGCCTAGCCTGGACCTGCTTTAATAAGCCATTGACCAGGTAGGTGCCAATCGCTTCTTTTGAACGTGGCCGATGTGTCCGCGGAACGCTCATCCCGCCACTAATCGTTAGGTCGTCAAGTTGGACCCCTTCTTTGTAGAGCCACTCAATGGCGCGCGCACCATGTTCGGTAAAGTACTTAAGTAAGTCCGGGTCATTTTGCCCATGACCGCCACGCAGGGTTTCATAG
Source organism: Lentilactobacillus sp. (assembly GCF_040773105.1). Classification (NCBI taxonomy): domain Bacteria; kingdom Bacillati; phylum Bacillota; class Bacilli; order Lactobacillales; family Lactobacillaceae; genus Lentilactobacillus; species Lentilactobacillus sp. The sequence goes on along the minus strand of NZ_JAXGWW010000056.1, from coordinate 10,346 downwards.
TAGAATTGACCAACGCTGTCTTGAATCCCCTGTTCGGTCTGGACAAATGTTTCAGCCGCGTTCATCCCGGAAGACGCCCGCTTGGTATCCCCTCCAACTGTAGGCATTTTTTCCAAAATGACCGGATGAAGCCCCAATTCTGCCGCTTTAATGGCGGTGGTCAATCCGGCGCTTCCTGATCCAATCACGACGAGATCATATTGCTTTTCTAATTTATCTAAAGAAGTCGGTTCAAATCTTTCTGACATGGGTTTCTTCCAATCTTTCAAATTTATTGTGCCCGCCTTGGCGCGAGTCCATTTGGGCCGTGCATTTTAACGCTTGCGGCAAGTGCCCGCCAGGCGCTGGTATAAAGTTGTGGCCGCTGACCGTTCCCAAGTCTTCTGGCTTGTTGTTCACAATACGCAGTCACAAATGTTGGCGAATACTTATCGTCCAATCGTTGCCCACCTAAGGTTAACGGCAGCTTGATTGGTTTGTAGTTGCCACTTAAGATTGCGTTTGGCAAATCGGGTTGAAGAACCATTGGTGTGCAAATCCCAATCATATCGGCATCGTGTTTGCCTAATGCTTCTTCCATGGTCGAGATATTTCGAAAACCACCACTTAGGACAATCGGGACGTTTACAAGTTGATGCATCATATGTGCATATCCGGAAAAGCCCACTGCCGAATTCTCGTAGTCATCACCAGAAATTTCAATCAGATCAATTCCCAGCTCCGCCATTTTTTGAATCACAGTGATCGAATCGTGTTCGGTAAAGCCGTCCACGTTAAGGTCCAATGCGCTCATCTTGAGACTAATCGAAAACTGTACACCACAAGATTGGCGAATTCCTTCATAAATATCAACCAAAAAGCGCATGCGGTTTTCCAGTGAGCCACCAAACTCGTCGGTTCTGTGATTATCAGTTCGCGATAGAAACTGATTGACCAGGTAGCCGTAAGCTCCGTGAATTTGAACTCCCGTAAAGCCGGCGTTTTGGGCAATTTCAGCCGTTCTCACATACTTGGCAATTATCTCATGGACTTCGGCGTTTGTGAGCTCACGTGGTGGATTAAAGGCTTTGGCATTCGGCCCATAAATTGGAATCGCGCTTGGTGCCACCGGTTGTGACGACAAATATTTTGGCGACTGTTTTCCTGGATGATTAAGTTGCATCCACAATTGAGTATGGTTTGCGGTACCTGCCTCAGCCCACTGTTTTAAAATTGGTAAGCTTTGTTCATCTTCGACAACCACATTGCCGGGTTCTGCGATGGCGCGATGATCAACCATGACATTTCCGGTCACTACAATTCCAGCTCCGCCAGCCGCCCAGGTTTGGTAGAGCTTTGCATAGGCTTCAGTCGGTTGATGGGCATCAGTTGCCATCGTTTCACTCATTGCGGATTTAAAAAAGCGATTTTTAATCCGTTGTCCGTTCGGCAACGTCAGCGGTTTGGCAATTTGTAAATAGTTCATTTCAATCGCTCCTTTCAGTCAATTAATTTCAAATTCGGTTGAGTTTGTTTTAATGGTAACCCGAAACTTTTTCAAGGGCAATTATCATTACCAACATTAAATCAAATTTTCAGTTACAATAAACCTAGAGGTGATTATTCAATGGATGATCAATGGCTATCTCAACTGCCAATCAAGGGGATTACCAAAGCAATCCCGGTTGGCGGCGGTGATGTAAATCAAGCATTTCGCTTAGAAACTAAAGATGACACCTATTTCCTGTTGGTTCAGCCCAATACCAAAGCCGATTTTTATGCCGGTGAAATCGCTGGACTCAAAGCATTCGAAAAAGCCGATGTCTTGGCACCCAGAGTCCTTGGAAACGGCCAAATTAACGGCAACGCTTATTTGGTGCTTAATTACTTGGAACCTGGTTCTGGCGACCAAAGCGACCTTGGCGAACTGGTTGCGAAGCTGCACCAGCATTACAGTCCTAATGGGCAATTTGGCTTTGACCTGCCCTATGTTAGCAACGATGAGAGCTTCGACAACAGTTGGACAGATTCGTGGAGCGAGTTATTCGTCGACCACCGTTTGGACCGACTCCGGGACGCATTGATGAAGAAGCACTTGTGGAATGACCATGATGCCGAAAAATACCAACAGGCGCGAGAAGTGATTTTAGATAAGTTGTCAAAACACGAAAGTGAGCCTTCATTACTTCACGGTGATTTATGGGGCGGAAATTACATGTTCCTGACGGACGGCCGACCGGCGCTTATTGATCCCGCGTCGTTTTACGGTGACCGGGAATTTGACCTGGGGATCACCACTGTGTTTGGCGGCTTTGATGCTGACTTTTATGCCGCTTATAACGCTGTTTACCCACTGGATCCGGGCGCAAACGAACGGCTCAACTTTTACCGTCTGTATTACTTGATGGTCCACACCAACAAATTTGGTACCATGTACAAGAGCAGCGCGGATAGTGCAATGACCCAGATTTTGGAGCAAAAATAAGATAAATAATTCAACATGCAAAAAACGCTTTGAATCCTGCAAACAGGGTCCAAAGCGTTTTTTACGTCCAAGCTAACTGACGTTACTTTACCACCAGCCAACTATCGGTCCCACCATGTACAAACCAAATGCCATCACCGTCAAGCATAGAGCCGTCACAAGGTATCGGTACCACCCGTGCATCCGGTATTTTGCAGGAAGGGCTTTGGCTTCCAACATCAGCAACAGCCCCAACACAATCGGCAGCATGAGCGCATTGAGGACTTCAACGCCAACCGCCATATCAACGAGTTGCACATTCGCCAATACCAATACGGCACCAATAACGTGCGCCAGGGTATAAATCACGTAAAAGCCCATATTTTTCTTATTAAACGGTTCATTTAAACTGTGTTTCCAGTTAAGAACCTCGGTGACGCCCCACGTTCCGGCCAAGGCGACCACCAATGCGGCAACCAGGGAGCCGCCAAGCAAGCTGACGCCGATCAATAGTTTGGCTGTCTGGCCGCCAATATAAGGGCCAAGGGCAGCAGCCAGATCACCCACGGACCCGAGCGGTTGGTTATGTCCATTTTTGCCAACCGTTGCTGCAAAGACAACCACGAACAGAATCATGATCCCCTGGGTTAAAAACGTCCCAACCAAAGTATCATGCTTGGCCTTTTTAATTGATGACGGTTGAAGCTGCTTATCAACGACGGCGCTTTGCTGGTAAAAAATCATCCAGGGCATAATGACCGCGCCGACGTTGGCTGCAACTAAGTATATGTATGAACGATGTTTCCAAGGAATGGTTGTGAGCCCGTTTAAAATGTCTCCGGGTTGCGGCTTGACGAGAAATATCGCCCCAATAAATGCCAGTTCCGCCAAGCCAATGATGACGCCGATTTTTTCGGTCCTCCGATAACTTCCTGTAAATGCCACTGCAATCAATCCCACCGTGGCAATGGGAATCGTGATCCATTTTGAAACGCCAAACAGTTCGCCGACGCCGGCGACTCCCACAAATTCTGTCAACAACGCACCAATTGAAGAAATGGCCAGGGTGGCCGCTGACACCCAGGCCCATCCCTTACCGAAATTCTCCCTGATCAATTCGCCGTGGCCCTTTCCAGTGACAATCCCCAACCTGACGGTCATTTCCTGAGCCATATACAAAATCGGAATGAGCAACAATTGGGGAAGCACCATCGCGTAGCCCCACTGAGCACCAGACTGGGCCGCGGTGATGAGACACCCCGCATCCGTGTCGGCAAGCATCACAATGAGTCCGGGGCCAAAGACCTTCAGCCAATGGCCCACTCCTTCTCGCTGGCCCAATTCATTAATCGGGCCGGAAATATCAACAACTTCTTTCATAAGCATTTCTCCTTTTTAGTGAATGCCCAGTTCAAGTTTGGCCTCACGTGACATTTTATCAATCGACCACGCCGGTTCCCAAACCAGGTTGATTTTGACGCGCTTGACCTGGTTCAAGGCCATTAACTCCTCTTCGATTGCAGCATTTAGGTATTCGGTTAACGGACACCCCGCAATCGTTAAGGTCATCGTCACGGTACAGAGGCCCTGCTCATCTAATTCAACGTTATAAATCAGGCCGAGATTCACGATATCAATGGCAAGCTCTGGATCAACCACGTCTTCGAGAACTGCCATTGCCTGATCTTTAAATGACCGCTCAATGTTCATAAGCTCATCTCCTATCCAATCGATCCTTCCATTTCAAAACTGATGAGTCGATTAAGCTCGACCGCATACTCCATCGGCAACTCTTTGGTGAATGGCTCCACGAAGCTCATAATAATCATTTCAGTTGCTTTGGCCTCTGGGATGCCCCGGCTCATCAAATAATACAATTGTTCCTCAGAAATTTTCGAAACTTTTGCCTCATGTTCCATCGATACGTTATTGTTCAAAATTTCGTTATAGGGGATCGTATCACTGGATGATTGGTCATCCATAATAATCGTGTCGCACTCCACGTGGGCAAACGAGCCATCTGAATGACGGCCAAACTTAATTTTGCCACGATAATCAACCGCACCGCCGTCTTTGGCAATTGATTTGGAAACAACCGATGACGAGGTGTTTGGCGCATTATGAATCATCTGAGCACCGGTATCAGAGTCAATGTTTCGACCGGCAACCGCAATTGACAGCATCGTCCCCCGGGCCCCCTCACCGTTTAAATAAACGGAAGGATACTTCATCGTTACCTTTGAGCCCAAGTTGCCATCAACCCACTCCATAATTGCCCCTTCAAGTGCTTGGGCCCGTTTGGTTTCCAAGCTGTAGACATTGTTGGACCAATTCTGAATGGTCGTGTATCGGCAGTATGCGTGCGGCAAGACGTTGACCTCAACAACCGCTGCGTGCAGGCTGTCGCTCTTGTAAGTCGGCGCCGTGCATCCCTCAACGTATTCAACGTGGGCCCCTTCATCAACAATAATCAGCGTGCGTTCAAACTGACCGGATTTTTCGGCGTTAATTCGAAAATACGATTGAATCGGGGTCGTCAACGAAACACCCTTAGGAACATAGATAAAGGTTCCGCCAGACCAGACAGCCGAGTTTAGCGCCGCGTATTTATTATTTGTCGGTTTAACTAGTTTGCCGAACCACTTTTTAAACAACTCCGGATACTTTTGTAGCGCCGTATCGGTGTCGGTAAAAATAATTCCCAGCTTTTCAAACTGTTCTTGCATGTTGTGATAGACCACTTCCGACTCGTACTGGGCAGATGATCCCGCCAAATACTTTCGCTCGGCTTGAGGAACCCCCAACCGGTCAAAAGTCGTTTTAATTTTGTCCGGAACGTCATCCCAGTCCCGGTACTGCTTATCCGTTGCTTTTTGATAAAATGTCATATTCTCTAAGTCAAGCTTGGTCAAGTCAGGCCCAAAATCAGGTTCCGGCATCTTGAGGTAAGCTTGATACGCTGCCAGCCGATAATCAAGCATCCATTTGGGCTCATGCTTTTCAGCGGAAATCTCTCTCACAATGGCTTCCGTTAATCCCTTACCCGTTGAATAAACGGGCGTGACATTATCGTGAAATCCGTATTCATAGTCCTTGTCTTTAATAATCTCAGAAACATCAGTCATTGAAATCAGCTCCTTTTTGTCCCAGTATCTCATCGACTGCGTGCCAGGCTAAAGCTGCACACTTAATTCTTGCGGGAAATTCCGCCACCGACCCGACTAACGCCGCATCCCCCAGTGCATCTTCATCCGTCGACGTAATGGACTCGCCAGTAATTAAATGAGAAAACGCCATCACCAACTCACGGGCTCTTGATACCGGCTGGTGAAGCAACGCCGTTGTCATCAGACTGGCTGATGCCTGCGAAATCGTGCAACCAGACCCCGAAAATGACAAGTCTTCAATTTGGTCATGGTCAATCAAAACTGAGACGTTGATCACGTCACCGCACGTCGGATTGCGTAACTGCAGCTTCCCAGTTGCTTGCGGTAAGTCGCCGTAATGCTTCGGGTGCTGGGCGTTTTCCAAGATGACTTGTTTATATAATTCGTTTAATTTAGCTAATCCCATCGGCAAAAAACTCCTTTACTGCGGTGATTGCGTGGATGAAACGGTCGGCATCCTGTTGTGTGTTATAAAAATAAAAGCTGGCTCGAGCAGTTGCCTCAACGTTCAAATATTCCATGAGTGGCTGAGCGCAGTGGTGCCCCGCACGAACCGCGATTCCCTCCATATCAAGACCGGTCGCAAGGTCGTGGGGATGAAGCCCCCAGAGATTAAATGAGAGCACCCCCGTGTGTTTATCGGGATCGTGTGGACCATACACCCGGACGCCGTCGATTGCCAACAGACGAGGCAACGTGTACTTCACCAAGTCTTTTTCGTAAGCCAATACATTGTCCATTCCTAACTCATTTAAATAGTCAATTGCCCTGCCCAACGCAATTGCGCCGCTAATGTTGGGTGTTCCTGCTTCAAATTTCCAAGGCACCTCTTTAAACGAGGCATCCTGGTGGTGGACAAAATCGATCATCTCACCGCCAAACTGGGCTGGCGGCATCATATTTAGTAAAGCTTCTTTACCGTATAATACGCCGATACCGGTCGGCGCCAACATTTTATGTCCTGAAAGTGCGTAAAAATCAACATCCAAGTCTGAAACGTCAATCGGCATGTGCGGTGCAGCCTGCGCCCCGTCAGCGATTATGTATGCACCGTGCTGATGGGCCAGCTTGGCGAGTTCTTTAATTGGATTAACAACACCCATCACATTTGACGCGTGGGCAATTGCCACAATTTTTGTCCGGTCAGTAATTAGCTCACGAGCGCTTTGTATGTCCAATTCTCCGTCAGCGGTTAAACCAATGTATTTTAAAGTTGCATGCTGTTTTTGGGCAACTTGTTGCCAAGGAACGATATTGCTGTGATGTTCCAATTCAGAAATCACAATTTCATCGCCCTCGGAAACGACCAGGTTACCAAAGCTGGCCGCAATCCAATTAAGGCTTTCGGTTGTGGAGCGGGTAAAAATGATCGACCGCCTGGATGGCGCATTGATGAATTCGGCAACCTTATCTCGGGAAGCTTCGTAGCTTTCGGTCGCCCGCTCAGCTAATGTATGGACCCCACGGTGGACGTTTGCGTTGTCGTGTTGGTAATAGTCCATAATGGCGTTTAAAACCGCCAGCGGCTTTTGTGTGGTGGCCGCATTGTCCAGATAGACTAATGGTTCACCATTAACTTGTTGGTTAAGTATCGGAAAATCTTGTCTGGAATTATTCAGTCCCTTGTCCATTTGTCAGCTTCCTCTCGATTAGTGCGATCATTTGCTGGCGAACCTCGGCAACTGGAATGTCTGACAGAACGACACCCAGAAAGCCACGAGCAACCAGCCTTTGTGCGACATCTTTTGTCAGTCCTCTGCTCATCAAATAATAAAGTTGATCCTGGTTAATCCGGCCAACGCTGGCTGCGTGACCGGCGATGACATCATTTTCATCAATTAACAAAATCGGATTGGCATCCCCACGTGCCTTTGGTGACAGCATCAAAACCCGGTTTTCCTGTTGGGCCTTTGCGCCGTGAGCGCCTTTGATAATCTTGCCGATCCCATTGAAGACCAAAGCTGAACGCCCCAATAAAATCCCGCGCTGCAAAATATTTCCTTCGGAGTGGTGACCGTGGTTGGTCACTTGGGTATCAATCCCTTGGGTTTGACGATCGGTCGAAATCGCCACCGTCTGCATCTCGGTATGCGAGCCACTACCCACTAGATCAGAGTCGAAGTCGGCGATCGTATTCCCGTCATTTAAGATACCGACTGTCCAGTCGATCCTGGCATCCTGTGCCAAGAAGCCTCGACGGTTAATGTAGGAATGCGTCGTTTCTCCCAACGAATCCAGTGCAGAGAATCTAACGTAACTGCCCGCCTGTGCGACAATTTCTACCATGATGTGGGCGGGGTTGGCTGTTTCTCCGAGCGTTTCCGAGCGTTGAAGCACTTGAAACCGACTATTCTCTCCGGCCACGATTAAGGTGTGATTGACAAAGTTTCCGGCCTGACGGCTGTCTTGAACTTGAAGGAGATTAATGGGGGCCTTAACCTCAACGTTGTCCGGAACGTACAGAAATGCCCCACCATTTAGAAGGGCCGCGTTAACTGCCGTGAGCCGATTTTCATCAACATGAACGGCTTTTTGAAATAAAAATTTGCGAACCAGGTCACTGTGTTGATGAATCGCCGTGCCTATGTCACATAAAATAACGCCTTGAGCGGCTAATTCATCGGGCAACGCCGTTTTCACAACCAGTTGTCCAAGGCTGGCAAATTGGTAGCCAGATGCGTCATTTTGGATACTTTCAGGAACGGTTACATTTAAGGCAGGTTGGTTGGTGAACGCCAGCAGTGGCCAACTGTGGTAATTGATTTTAGCAAAGACCGGCATCGCCAACGTGGGAATTTGCTGCCAAGCTTGGTTTCTTAACGTTTGGAGCCACTCGGGTTCATTTGAAAATGCCGCGTTCTGTAACAAAACCGGGTTCATTTCCAACGTTGTGGTTTTCATCATGTTACTTACCCCCGTTTCCTGCCGGGACGTCCTCATCAACTAGATTAACTTCAAGCCCAAGTTCGTCTCTTAAGCCGGCGTAACCGGTTGATTCAAGCTCATTTGCAAGCGTTGCATCGCCAGTCTTAACAATTTTTCCGCCCATCATCACATGGACCTGATCGGGGTGAATGTAATTCAACAAGCGCTGATAATGGGTAATCATCAAAACGCCGAAGTCTGGACTGGCCATTTGATTTACCCCCTTAGCAACGACTTGGAGTGCGTCAATATCAAGTCCCGAATCAATTTCATCCAAGATAGCGAAGGTTGGCTTAATCGTCATTAATTGAAGAATTTCATTGCGCTTTTTTTCACCGCCTGAAAAGCCTTCATTCAAGTAGCGCTCTGTCATGTCGTCGGACATATTTAAAACTTCCAAATTCCGATCTAAATCTTTTAAGAATGTGCGAATTGGAATCGGATCGTCAGCAGGTCGGGTGGCATTCACAGCGGCTCTCATAAACTCCAAGTTCGTGATGCCCTTAATTTCAGCCGGGTACTGCATGGCTAAAAATAGTCCTGCTCTTGCCCGTTCGTCAACCGGCTTCCCCAACAGGCTCACACCATCTAATGTAATGTCACCCTGTGTCACAAGATACTTTGGATTTCCCATGATGGTCTCCGATAAAGTCGACTTACCGGTTCCGTTGGGGCCCATAATGGCATGGGTCTCCCCCGTGTTCATGGTGAGATTGACACCTTTTAGAATTTCCTTGGTTGCTTTTGTCTCTTCATCAGACACGCTGACGTGAAGATCAGTTACTTTCAAAGTTGGCATCAGGTAAGCCCCTTTCATCTATCAGCTTCATTATGAGATTATGGTTAAAATCAAATTAATTCAAATAATAAACGCGTCGGCGTCATAACGCAATAACTGATTTTTTCCTCACCCCCTTAGAGCGGAGCTGATTGCCTTTATATTGGGAATGAGCGTTGCAAGGTAAAGTTGAGAAAAAAATAAAACTGAACAATATTTTCAAAAAAAGATTGTTTTATCATCAAATTATCATATTATTAAAACATAACTGAAAAAATAACACATATCTTAAGTAGGTGACGAAATGAGTAAATTATCACGATCGCAGAAGTTAATGTATTCTCCTGAATTCGAACACGATGCTTGTGGAATGGGATTTATCACCCAAGTCGATGGCCATCCCAGTCATGAACTCGTTGAAAAAGCTTTGACGATGCTTCAGCGGATGAATCACCGTGGTGGAACAGGAGCCGAACCCGATACGGGTGATGGCGCCGGAATCTTAATGTCGATGCCGGATGCCTTTTTTCGGAATCAAATGGCAGAACATGAACTGAGGCTTCCACCGAAGGGCGACTATGCCGTTGCCCAACTATTTCTTCCTCACGATGAAGAAAAACGTGACGCAATGCTCTCTGCAGTCATTTCACGAATCAAAGACGCCGGTTTTCCAGTGCTTTGGACCCGCTCCGTTCCCTTTGTTTATGAAAGCTGTGGTCCAGCAGCCCAACAATCGATGCCGGGGTTTTCCCAAGTGATTTTAAAACGGTCGGTTGATATGAAGGCCGGACGGGATTTTGAAGACCGGTTGTACCGCCTAAGACGCCAGTTGGAAAAAACGTTTGATCGCCAGTCGATGTATATTTGTTCATTATCCAGCCAAACGATTGTGTATAAGGGCATGCTGCACGCATACCAAGTCAGCCGCTTTTACTCTGACTTACACGACCCTGAGATGAAGAGCTGCATTTGTTTGATTCACTCCCGCTTCTCAACCAACACTTTTCCAAGTTGGGATCGGGCTCAGCCATTT
>NZ_JAXGWW010000055.1:0-11630 GCF_040773105.1 Lentilactobacillus sp. | reverse complement strand
TTGTTAAAATGACTTTCGAAGGGCTTTAAAAAGTCCACGACTGCTTGATGATTTTTACCGTTATAAACAGATAGATGAATAGATATGTCAACCGATAATCTTCTAGGATCTTAGTACTATCAGAGCCTCGATTGATTCAACTGCCGATCGATCCGTCAATAAGTGAACAGATAGATGGGTAGATACCGCGAAGTCATCATTTTAAAACTTTCCAGATACTTTCCAGATAATTATGATAAAGTGCGTATAACAATCGCCCAGCGGTGAAAGAACAATTCGGGTTCTTTCACCGCTGGGCGATTGTTTGGTAGTCAGTTCGGATTCTTTTAAATGACTAAATCGATGATGCTACCTGACTTGCTTTGCGAATGCAGTCAAAAAGTCCGTTACATCACCAACGTAGGCGAAGTCCGATTCTTCAAAAATTGGTGCATCCTTATCAATATTGACCGAGACGATCTTTTTGGCATTCTTAATTCCAACGGTGTATTGGACCGCTCCGGAAATTCCCAAGTTGATTAACAGGTCGGCTGATAGTTTGGCGCCGCCAATGCCGATTTGATCATCGTGGGTGAATTCCGGTTCGTCGGTTAATGGCCGGGAGACGCCGACCATGCCACCGAGTTTTGCGGCCAGGTCTTTGGCCAGTTCAATGTTTTTTTCGTTATAGGCACCGCGACCCAGGGCGATGACAACTTTGGCATCGTCTAATTTAGAGGAGCTGTTAATGATTGGCTCGGTGGCGATTACCTGACTATCGGCTTGCTTGTGGAAATCAAAGACAGCCTTGGTGATTTCTGAGACAGTATCGTTGGTTTTCTCTGCCCGGAAAGTGTTTGGTCGAACGGTAACCATCTGTGGCCGTTCGTCTGGGCAGACAATATCACACATCACGTTATCTCCATAGGTCGGCTTAACTTGAACCAGCTGGCCATCTTTGTAGAAGATATCCAAACAATCGCCAGTCAGGCCGGTCTGAAGCTTTGCCTGCAGACGAGGTGCAACTGATCGCCCTAAAATAGTAGCTGGGAAAAGCAAGCTGTCTGGTCGGTTGTGATTGATCACTTGGAAGAGTGCGTCAGCGATTTCTTCATCGGTTGCGGTTGCGAATTGATCGGCTACCAACGTTTCAATCCGGACAGGACCGTATTGTTTAAGCGTTGTTTCAATAGTCATTGCAGTGGTTTCCGGAACGACAGCAACGACTTTACGACCGTCAGCAATCTGCTTTGCTTTGGTAATCAGCTGAAGGCTGGTTGGCTCAATTCTGGAGCCGCTTGTTTCGATATATACCCAAATTTCATTGTTATTCATCATGTTGACTCCTCTCAATCCAAGCTGCCAAGCAGTTCTGAAACAGCTTGGGTTGGGTCATCTGGTAAGACAGTTGTTTTCTTAACTTCTTTGGTCGGCGCATAAACCTTGGTGACCTTGGTGGGGGAACCGGCTTGGCCAATCATTGACGGATCAAGGTCTAAATCCTTTTCAGTCCAGGTGGTGATTGGCTTGTCGAAGCTTTCTTTGATATTCGACGGGGTTTCGTAACGCGGTGTATTCAGTTCTTTTCGAACGGTCACGACCGCTGGTAGGGTCAGCTTAATATCTTGAACGGCCGAATCCAGCTGGCGTTCGATAACTAAGGTGTTGGCAGATTCTAAGCTCAACGTTTCCGCAAAAGTAACTTGTGGAAAATCAAGAAATTCGGCAACAATCGGTCCCACCTGGCCGGTATCTGCGTCCACGGATTGACGACCAAATAACACCAAATCAACATCTTTGATGGCTTCGATTGCTTTGGCCAGGGTATAACCGGTTGCCAGCGTATCGGCACCACCAAACGCCCGTGAGCTCACCAAAATTGCACGGTCTGCGCCCATTGCCATCCCATCTCGAAGTGACGTCGTGTAACTATCGGGTCCCATACTGAGGAGAATCACCTCGCCGCCTGCTTGATCACGAAGCTGAAGGGCCGCTTCTATTGCATTTTTATCAAATGGATTAATTATTCCCTGGATTCCTGATCGGACCAGGTTGTTTGTCTTGGGGTCAATTTTGACTGAATCTGTTTCTGGAACTTGTTTAATGCCGACAACGATTTTCATGAAGTCCACTCCTTACTTGGCAATTTCTGCATTGGTGATTTCAACGTTCATTTTTTCAATAGTTCCTTCAGCGAGCTCCATGGCTCTGGCATCTCGGATGAGGTGTTCAACCGGGTATTCGTGACTGTAGCCATAACCGCCCAGAATCTGAAGCGCTTTGTCTCCAGATAAAACAGCCGACCGGCTCCCATATGACTTGGCCATTGCGGCGATTTCATCATACGGTTGGTTGGCCACTTTATTTGTGGCGCCTTTTTGATATAATGCCCGGGTATTTTCTCTGGCGATGGCGATATCGGCGATTTTCTCCTGGGTGACTTGAAGTTGGTAAAGGGGCGTGTCCATGGCTTTTCGTTCTTTTGAATAGCTGACAGCCGTGGCCAACTCATGATCCATGATGCCGGCAAGTACGGCACCCATCAGAATCCGCGCGTCTGCATGGGCGTTATCACCGATCTCCAAGCCCTGCCCGACAACGCCTAACAAATGGCTTTCGGGAACGATCACGTGATTCAGGACGACTTCTCCGACCGGCACGCCCTTTAAGCCAATGAAATCTTCTCGTTTGCCGAATTTAAATCCGGGCATATCCTTGTCCACCACGAAGACGGCCAACTGGTCATCTTCAGTCTTCGAAAGAACGCAGTAGACTTCCGCAAGACCACCATTGGTAATCATAATCTTGTCGCCAGTGATGACCCAGTTATCCCCCTGCTTGATGGCCCGGGTTGAGATTCCTTTGGGGTTGGAGCCTCCGGACGGTTCGGTCATCGAGAAAGCAAAAATTCGTTTTGTTGCACTGGGGAGGTAAGCATCATTAAGTGCTTTATTCCCATCTTTGATAAACTGTTCGATCGTTTTGAAATGACCTTCCAAGGTAACAGCCATACTGGCGTTTCCGGCAGCCATATATTCAAGTGCCTGGGCTGTGGCAACGTAGTCAAAGCCGGCACCGCCAAACTCCCGGGGAAGGGTCATTCCCAGCAAGCCGGTGTCTACGACCTTTTGGAACAAGCCGTCCGTGTAGTCACCACGTTGGTCAATTTCCATATCAAGTGGGGCTAATTCGTTGGCAGTAAATTCCTTGATCATTTGAATCAGCATTTTGTTTTGATCTAATGTTATCGACATATTGAGTCCTCCTGTGCATGCGTTCACAATCCTTTATATTCCAAAATTATATAGCCCGTTATTCCAAAAGTCAATATAATATCGTATATAAAATGACGTGATGGTTGATGTAAGCTTATATAGTATGATAATATTAGGTCATAAATAATTTCGGGGATAACCAGGAGGCAGTGGGAAAATGGACATTCAAAGGTTTATTAATCGCAGAAAAGAGCTTGGTTATTCCCAAAGCGAATTGGCTAAGGGAATCTGTACGCAAGCCACTATTAGTAAGTTTGAAAATAACGGCAAGATGATTTCGACTAAGATTTTGACACAACTCTGCCAGCGGTTGGGCCTTTCACTGAGCGACATTTTCCCCAGTGAGTCGGATAACGATTCCGAAGTCAGGGACGAATTGCGGCACGCGGAATTTGACCTGATTACGACAGAGTATGACGAAGCATTAAAAATTTTGTCCAGCATTCAAATTGATCAAATTGACGATAAGCAGATAAAAATGGAATATTTGTTCATCAAGGGGTATGCATTGGCATTGAGCCGAGAAGACGTTGACGAAGCCATCTTTTGTTTTGATCAGATTTTGAACGGCTATGATGAGGAGCACAGCACCGTTTATTCACCACTGGCATACGTGGGCATGGGGATTTCCTACCAGCAGGCCGGCAACTTTGATAAAGCAGAATTCTACTTTTCAAAAATGCCGGAACGGTTGAAGACGATTTCCAACACCGATGTCGATTCGGTTTGGAAGTCACTCACGATGCTGTTTTACACCGGGAATTTTTATGGTGCGCAAAATGAATTGGACATCAGCAACATGTTGCTTCAGTCGCTGATTAATCTGAGTTCACAACGGCACGTCACCTTTTACGTCGCCCGTGCCCAGTATCATTTAGCCCTAAACGAACAGGCCAGCCACGGATACTCCGAACACGTTCAGGAGCTCTTGAATGACGCGGCTGCCTTTGCCCGCTTCAACAAGAACCAAAATCTCATCAAACAAATTGACCAAATCGAGCAAAATAGCCAAAAATAAAGCACTCGGACAATCATCTCATTTGAGATGGTGGTCTGAGTGCTTTATTTGGTCAGGTAGCGTGTTCGCAGCTTTTGAATGTTGGTAGTTGAAAGGTGCATTTCGGACTTTAGGTACTGTTTCATCGAACCTGATCGTTGGTCAATCGCTGAATATGCCGCGTTGAGATAGGCTGATCGGACAGGTGTCCAGTGGCCTTTTTTGTATTGCGGGAGCTTTGACGCGGTTAAGTAACGGTTGGAAGCCAAGTAGTTCTTCATGATGGTGGTTTTGGGGACGCCCAAACTGCTCAGTATCAACATTGTCGCGATACCGGTCCGATCTTTGCCATAGGTGCAGTGGTACAAAACAGCCCCTTGCTTTTGTCGGAGCAGAATCTTGAACATCGATCGATATGCCCGAATATCCTGTTTACCCGTGACAAGTTGGTGATAATATCGCGGCATGCGGTTGCGGCCCGACGACAAGTTGCTTAAGATATAGAGCTGATAAAAACGGGCACCAGAAATCCGGCTATCCGGTCGCAGCTTGATTTCCGGCTTTGAGCGGAAATCAAGTACAGCTTTAACGTGGTATGTTTTTTGGAAGACCAATCGATCGTGGTGCGTGAGGTTGGTCAAAGCATCTGATCTGAATAGTCGTCCTTGTCGGATATGCAGCCCATTTTTTGTTTTGATGCCGCCAAGGTCGCGGGTATTGGCGGTCCTTGTCAGTTTGATGTGGGTGCCAAGATTGGGTGCCTTGGCAGACGATGCGCAACTGGCGGTGAGTGCAACCAAGCCAACGCCCAGCGCCAGCCACAACTTTTTAAGCGTGATTGTCATGCGAAATTCCCCCTGATAGCACCATTATAAGCCTCATGAACTGGAAGACACTTATTTTAAGTACTTTTCAATGTGCTCTAAATCTCGTTGACGCTTACTGACTGTTTCATCTTCCGGGTTGAAATGATGCCAGCGGACCTTTTTCAGCCCGATCTTTTTAAATGTACCCCGACCAAGTGCTTTCATCACGGGATTTCCGTATACCAATCGATAAAGCAGGGTGGGGGTTCCACCAACCGTCAAAATTTGGATGGTCGGCTGTTTTGGCAAGATGACTTTGGGGTGCTTTGAGACGATCCGGTTCTTGCTGAAAACCTTATCGATAAAGCCTTTCGTCATTGCCGGCATGACTTCCCACCACAACGGGAAAACAAAGATGATTTCATCGGCTGATTTCAAGCGGTCAAAATAATCGTCGACTTGAGGATTCAATGACGCTTTGGTTCGCCATGCCGCTAAGTCGGCCGCATGCATGACTGGGTCGAAATTGTCCTGATGTAAATCGATTACATCAACGCTGTGACCGGCTTTCTTCAAATAATCAATAGTGTGTTGGGCAACGGCCGCACTGTAGCTGCGTCGATGGGGAACGTTCTGACTGGAACTCAGGGTATAGGGATGATCAAATACAATAATATAGTTCATAAAAACCTCTTTTAAATTTGATTGATGTAGTTGCTTTTAATTTTATATTCCAAGGAATATAATAATTATAATCAAATTAAATCTAAAGTCAATATATATTCCGAGGAATTTAAAATGAAAAAGAAAATTGCTATTGAAACAATTGCAGCTGAATTGGAGACGTTTCGGAGCCATGATATCGACGAGACGATTTTGGAAAAAATTCGAGAAACCGACTTGGGTGACGTCAATACCAGAATGGGAATCACCATCAATGACCTTCACGTCTTAAGTGCGGTGCCACAAGACGGCAGTGCTAAAATCGCGGAGATTGTCGATTCAGTGCCATTGACACAGGGGGCGGTTTCAAAGGTCCTCAGCAAGCTGACTACTAAAGGATTAGTGTCCAAATTTCACCAGCCAAACAATAAGAAAGATACCTTTGTTCAGTTAACGACGGCTGGTGAGAAAGTCAATCAACTTCACCATGAGTATCATCAAGTTGAGGCCGTTAAGCTTGAAAAATTAGCGGCCGGTTATTCTAAAGGTGAGTTGGAAACAATCGCATCCTTTTTAGCCGCAATCAACAAAATCCGCCAGTAAGATTCCAAATAAAATTCAAAATAATTTCGGAAACTGCTAACCGCTTTCATTCTTGATATACCAAAAAAGGATTTCTCTTACTTATTAAATCAAAGTTAGGCGAGCCTAATTAAAGATTTACATTGATTTAAACTATGCTAACATTAGAATTGTACAAACATAGAGGAGGTACTGCGATGTCAGACGAAAAAAAGCCAAAAAAGGAACATTTGATTCACTATGCGAATGGTCCTTCGTTGGAAGAAATTAACGGAACAGTTGTTGTTCCAAAGGGAAAAGGTTTTTGGAGAACGTTATTTGGATATTCAGGGCCCGGTGCGTTAGTGGCCGTGGGGTATATGGATCCCGGTAACTGGTCGACTTCGATTACCGGTGGACAAAATTTTGAATACCTATTGATGTCCGTTATCTTAATGTCGAGTTTAATTGCCATGTTGCTTCAATATATGGCAGCTAAACTGGGCATTGTGACGCAAATGGACTTGGCCCAGGCCATCCGGGCCAGAACTAGCCGTGCCCTTGGGTATGTTTTATGGATTCTAACCGAGTTGGCCATTATGGCGACTGATATTGCGGAAGTTATTGGGGCCGCAATTGCTTTATATTTACTATTCCATATTCCACTAGTTATTTCAGTTTTCATTACTGTATTTGATGTATTGCTATTATTGCTGTTAACCAAGATTGGATTTCGAAAGATTGAAGCGATCGTGGTGTGCTTGATCCTTGTTATTTTCGTCGTGTTCGCCTACGAAGTCGCTTTATCCCATCCTGATTGGCTCGGCGTCTTCAAAGGCTTGGTGCCAAACGGTGAAACATTCTCTTCGTCACCCCATATTGGTGGCCAAACACCTTTGACTGGTGCACTGGGGATTATTGGTGCGACTGTGATGCCTCATAACCTGTATCTCCACTCTGCCGTTTCTCAAACGCGAAAAGTGGATCATAGCGATGAAGAAGACGTTGCTCGAACGGTGCGTTTCTCAACATGGGATTCAAACATTCAATTATCAATGGCGTTTTTGGTCAACTCCTTACTTTTGATCATGGGAGTTGCAGTATTTAAGAGTGGCACCGTCAAAGATCCCTCGTTCTTCGGCTTATTCCAAGCACTATCAGACCCATCAACGTTAAGCAACGGGGTTTTGATTGCGGTGGCGAAATCAGGAATCCTTTCCATTTTGTTCGCCGTTGCATTGTTAGCTTCAGGTCAAAATTCCACTATTACTGGGACGTTAACTGGTCAAGTCATTATGGAAGGCTTTATTCATATGCACATGCCGCTTTGGATGCGTCGATTGGTGACCCGTTTAATTTCAGTTGTGCCCGTTTTGATTTGTGTGGCCATGACTGGCGAAGAATCGCCAATCCAGCAGCATGAGGCTTTGAATACATTGATGAATAATTCTCAGGTGTTCCTGGCATTTGCCTTGCCATTTTCAATGTTGCCGTTATTGATGTTCACGGATAATAAGATTGAAATGCATGACCGCTTCAAGAACTCATGGATTATCAAGATTCTTGTCTTTATTTCAGTTATTGCGTTAACTTTCCTGAACATGAATATACTGCCTGGACAGTTTGAAGCCTTCTTAGGCGACAATGCGTCAAAGGGGCAGGTTGCAATGGCTGACAATCTTTCATACGTTGTTATTTTCCTTGTGCTGGCACTATTGGCCTGGATGATTTGGGATATCCATAAGACCAACAAAAAATTGCAGGCAAAGTTTGAAGCAGCCCACGAAGAGTAGTATAAATAGAGTTGTGATAAACTTAGTACTTTTTAAGAGAGATTAAATGATGTGTGAAAGGAATGTTTAGAATGGCAAATCAAGCAGGTGGTCAAAAATTTGACCGGATTTTAGTGGGTGTTGATGATTCGGAGGATGCACAACTTGCATTTCGTTATGCAATCCGCGAAGCTCGTCAATCAAACGCACGACTAATCATCACTTCAATTCTTGAAGAAGATAATGTCAATGTATTTCAGGCTTTAAGCAAGGACTATGTTCACGGTGAGCGCTCAGAGCTGGCCAAGCATATTGAACAATATCGTCAGTTGGCTTTGCGGGCAGGTGTTAAGCAGGTTGACACCGTCATTGATGAGGGAGACCCTGGTGAGACAATCGTGAAGCGGGTCATTCCAGCAACCAACGCAGATTTGTTGATTGTCGGATCACTTTCAAAGACTGGCGTACGAAAGTACTTTGGTTCCCAAGCAGCCTATATGGCCAAATATTCACCGATTTCCGTAATGATCGTCCGATAGTTTCGAGAATTCATAGATAAATAGGATTAATCAAACAAGAAGGCTTAGATATCGGGATTTTACCGGTGTCCCAGCCTTATTTTGATAAGTCAAAAAGGGGGATTATCTTGGAACTTACAGAAAAAAGCCGCAAGTGGTTCATTGCCACGTTGCTGCTGGGAACATTTACCATGTCAATTAGTCAGTCGTCTTTATCGACGGCCTATCCGACTTTTATGCGCTACTTTAATTTGCCGGCCAGTACGATTGCCTGGTTAACGACCGGCTTCATGCTGATCATGTCAGTGGTGATGCCACTGTCGCCGTGGTTGATGAAAAATTTTCGGTTTAAGCCATTATATCTGACGTTGCTGGTCAACTTTGTGGTCGGAACGTTAATTATTATCTGGGCGCCTAATTTTTTGGTGATGATGTTAGGTCGGTTAATGGAAGGATTTAGCGTCGGTGTCTTATTTCCGTCATACCAATCGATTATTCTGGAAATCACACCAACCAGTCAACGGGGAACCGTCATGGGAACCGTAGGCCTGGTAATGGGATCCGCACTAGCGGTCGGTCCAATTATTTCCGGGGTCTTGCTGCAATTTTTCCCATGGGAAGCAATTTTTGCCTTTTTCCTCATTACGTTGACGATTGTGTTCTTGTTGGCACTCAAGACAGTTGTTAGTCCACTGAAGATTGAATCCACGAAGTTCGACTTTGTGTCGGTCTTCATGTCGCTTGGAATCATTGGTCTACTGTACTTTATTAACGAACTTTCACATATGACTTCCGGCAGTTATCTGAACTGGATTATTTTAGTTGTTTCATTAATTCTGTTGGTGCTGTTTGTTCGCCGCCAATTGAGAATGCCACAACCATTACTTCGGTTAGATATTTTGTCGATTTTAAATTTTGATTTGGGCGTGGCGTTAACCTCGCTGTCCTACATGTCACTGATTACGGTTACGATTATCATGCCGCTATACTACCAGCAGATTCTTGGACTGACACCACTCTGGTCAGGATTGGCGCTTGTTCCAGCCGCTGCAGTGTTGTCCTGGTTAAATCGGCGAAGCGGCCGACTGGCAGATCGAATCGGCTTTAAGCCGGTGATTATGATTGGCTTTGGCCTGTTTATCGTCGGCTGGGCTGCCTTATTGCTGCTGTCAGGTTTGAAGAACGTGTGGGTGGCCATTCTTTGCTCGATTATCATCGAATCTGGTAACGCATTCGCTATGATGCCGGCAACGACGCTGGGTGCCAATTCATTGACCAACGATTTGATCCCCCATGGATCATCAATCATCGCCACGATTCGACAGATTATGGGGTCAACCGCCATTGTGATTGCCACTGTGGTTTTGGGTGACAAAAACTTCAACGGCGTTTTCCTCACGTTTCTCATCTTGGAAATAATTGCCATTTTCTTGGTATTTAAAATCAAGGATACGAAAAAGGTGCCTGTTACGGCTTAAGACCGTCTTGTGAAATGTAACCTATTTTCAGAAATGACATATGTTTACTATTGACCTTGTGAACTATTTTGAAAATCACAATGCTTTTTGTTGTATCCATTTTCATGACATGATATTCTATATTTGGATGTTGAAATGTCTATTTAATTTAGGGCGTTACAGATTTATCCAAATTATAGGAGGTTATATAATGGCATATCGTACTGTTAATCCTTTCAACAATGAAGTTGTAAAGGAGTATCCATTTGCGACTGACGACGAGCTGCAGGCTGCATTGGCAACTGGTCATGATTTGTATGAAACAATGAAGAAACAAGATATTTCGGAAAGGGCTAAGATCCTTCATAACGTTGCTGACAAGCTGCGTGATCACGAAGATGAATTGGCTCGTGCCTGCACAATTGACATGGGTAAATTAATTGGTGAATCAAGAGGCGAAGTTGAATTGGTTGCGTTAATCGCTGACTGGTTCGCAGACCATGGTGAAGAATTATTAAAACCTGAAAAGATTGATACCATTGCAACTGGGGATGCTGAAATTCAGCACCACGCAACTGGCGTTGTCATGATGGTTGAACCATGGAACTTCCCTTACTACCAAATCATGCGTGTTTTCGCACCTAACTTCATGGTCGGAAACCCAATGATCTTAAAACACGCTGCCAACACACCAACCTCAGCCCAGATGTTTGCTGACGTGGTTGCTGAAGCTGGGGCCCCTAAAGGTTCATTAACCAACCTGTTCCTTTCATACGATCAGGTTACCGAAGCAATCGAAGATCCTCGTGTTCAAGGCGTTGCTTTAACCGGTTCTGAGCGTGGTGGTACAGCCGTTGCTGGTGCTGCTGGTAAGAACTTGAAGAAGAACACCATGGAATTGGGCGGCATGGATCCATTTATCGTTTTAGGCGATGCAAATATGGATGATGTCAACGATATTGCATGGCGGGCACGTATCTACAACACTGGCCAAGTATGTACATCTTCCAAGCGTTTCATTGTGATGGACAATGTCTACGATGAATTCGTTGAGAATTTGAAGCAAAAATTTGACCAACTCAAACCAGGCGACCCACTTGATCCTAAGACGAGCTTGGCGCCAATGAACACCAAGAAATCAAAGGATAAATTACAAAAACAACTTGATGAAGCGATCGCCAATGGCGCCAAAGTTGTTTATGGCAACGAACCAATTGACTTACCAGGCCAATTCTTCAAGCCAACAATTTTGACTGATATTGATAAAGATAATCCAGCATACAAGACTGAATTATTTGGCCCAATCGCATGTGTCTACAAGGTTCACAGTGAGCAAGAAGCAATTGATCTTGCTAACGACAACCCTTATGGACTGGGTGGAATCGTCTTTGCAGGCGACGCTAACCACGGTGCTGAAGTTGCTTCACAAATCGAAACTGGGATGGTCTTTGTTAACAACTTTATGTCAACATTACCTGAACTTCCATTTGGTGGGGTTAAACTCTCAGGCTACGGCCGTGAAATGAGCCACATTGGCCAAATGGCATTCGTTAACGAGCAACTAATCGTTAAGACTGACAAGCCAAACATGGATAATTTAGC
>NZ_JAXGWW010000054.1:0-11738 GCF_040773105.1 Lentilactobacillus sp. | reverse complement strand
TAAAGAATACGTTGATGGAACTGGCGGCAATGGGCAAACGAAGCGTGTTATTAGTGACACCATCTTTTGTTGAGGATTGTCTGGAGACACTTGAAGAAAATAATGTTCAAAATTACCAAACTTTCAAGGCTAGCGGTGGCAATACCTTTGATGCCGTAAAGCCGATGAATGGAAGTGATGACTTTTGCCAGTTCTTGGCCGATCTCAGTGTGAAACAATTATCTGAGGGGGCTGACTGATGAGTCAAAATGAAACGCATAGAAGCCTTGACGAAATTAATCAAAGCGTCGAGGTTCCAAGTGTTTATGAAACGTCATTTGTCCAAAAATTTTTAGCTTATAGCGGACCGGGTGCATTGGTCGCCGTTGGCTATATGGATCCCGGAAACTGGCTCACATCCTTGTCGGGTGGCAGCCAATTTCGATATTCATTGTTATCGGTTCTGCTGATGTCCATTCTCGTCGCAATGTTTATGCAGACGCTATCAATCAAATTGGGGGTTGTGGCACGCTTGGATTTGGCCCAGGCGATTGCCCAGAAGGTCCCCAAGTCCGGCCGGTATACATTATGGATTATTAATGAATTAGCGATGATGGCGACGGATATGACAGGCGTTGTTGGAACAGCGATTGCATTGAAACTCTTATTTGGCCTGCCACTGTTGTACGGTATTTTATTAACGATTTTAGATGTTTTGTTAGTGCTATTATTTTTAAGATTTGGAATTAGAAGAATTGAATTAATTGTTTTGGCATCAATATTGACGGTTGGGATTATTTTTGGCATTGAAGTTGGCCGATCCAACCCGAATATGGTGCAGATTATTAGCGGTATGGTGCCAACTTCGAAAATTCTCACCAATCACGAAATGCTGATTATGAGTTTGGGGATTGTCGGGGCAACGATTATGCCGCACAACGTTTACTTGCATTCATCGTTGGCGCAAAGTCGCCGTTACGATTATCACGATCCCAAGCAGGTCAATGAGGCGTTGCGGTTTGCGAAATGGGATTCGAATGTGCATTTGGTTGCGGCGTTCCTAATTAACGCCTTACTCCTGATATTGGGTGGAACGCTGTTCTTTCACACTGGCGGTCAGCTGTCTGCATTTCAAGATGTCTATAATGGATTGAAAAATTCGGCAGTGGTTGGCAGCTTGGCAAGTCCGTTGATGAGCACATTGTTTGCGTTCGCGTTACTAATTACGGGGATGATATCCTCAATTACTAGCACCTTGTCTGGGCAGATTGTAATGGAGGGTTACCTCCATATTCGGTTGCCGCTTTGGGAGCGTCGATTGCTCACCCGGTTTGTGACTTTGATTCCGATTTTAGCAATTGGGTTTTTGGTTGGATTTAACGATCATGACTTTGAACAAATTATTGTTTACGCCCAGATTGCCTTATCAATTGCACTGCCATTTACCTTGTTTCCGATGGTCGCATTGACCAGCAACCAGGATTTAATGGGTGTTCATACCAATCAAAAATACGTCACCATTATCGGTTATCTACTGACGGCGATCATTACAGTCTTAAATCTTCAGTTTGTGTTCGCAGCATTTTAGGTTATGATCAAAAAATGTTAAAGGGGGATTGATCTTGAAAATACTTGGTATTTTAGGGTCGCATAGAAGTGACGGCGTGACGAAAATGATGATGGACACGGTCTTATCCGGGGTTCAAGCACCCAATACCACTGAAACCGTGTATCTGGAAGACTTTCCATTTAAGCCGGACCAGGGGGATCAAAAGGATCCGGTATTGGATCAACTTGAAAAAAAGATGCTGGAAAGTGACGTTTGGATTATTGCAGCACCAACTTATTGGGGCGGATTAGCAGGAAAAATGAAGGACTTCTTTGACTGCATGCGCCAGCGCTTGGTGCGCTTTGATCATGATGGCGGTACGCATCCGGATCGGTTTAAAGATAAGCACTACTTAAGCATTACGGATTGTTATACCGGTGCATTCGAAAACTGGGTTACCGGTGTGACCGATCAAAGTTTTCGAACGATCGATAAGGTCATGTCAGCTGCCGGGGTCATCAAAATCCATGAACTGGTTTTGACTAACACCTGGGGCATGAAAGAATTACCGGAAAATAAAAAACAGGCCTGCCTCAAATGGGGACATCGCCTGAATTTAGTCAAAAAGAGAGATGATAGTACATTGAAACGATATATTGAATTGTTCTTCATGGTTGCTGTAATGGCCCTATTAACAATGGGAATTCAAGTTGGTTTGCGGTTGGTTTCCACTGCCGATTTTTGGTGGCGTTACGCATCGTTTGTGGTTATCTTCTACGTGTTGTTAGGATGTATCCTTCATTTCTTCACGGTCGTCAAACATCGTCGTTGTTAACGCAACTCGCCCTTTTTAATCAGTTTATCTTTTACCTTACCCAATTCTTCAGCCATTGCTGGACGAGTTGGGTATTTTTCGATCAAGCCATCAATCCACTTAATTGCGGTCTTGGGATTTCCAAATTCCGCGTAATTCTTAAGAACCTGTTTAGAGTCTCTTGAGGAGTAATGCCAGAAAAGCCAGCACCACCATTTGTAGACTGGTATTAAGGTGACGTTCGCAGTTCTTCCAGAGGCGCCGACATTTATCCAGCCAGCTGAAGGAGCGTTCAATAATCCAGCGTTGCGGCATCACGGTAAAGTTATGTAATTCATTGCGTTTAGCAACCTGAACGGTTGCTTTTAAATTCGTTTTAACATCAATGGCGAAGTTGGTGCCGGTATAACCACCATCAACCAGGACACTACGAACATTTTTTAAATGATCGGCATGAAGAGCCAACATTGCGCTGGCACCGTCCCGATCAGAAACATTGGCTCGAGTAATATGGATGGCTTGTGGCAGCCCGTTAATATCAACGGCTAAATGGCGCTTAATCCCAGAGATTTTCTTACCGCCATCATAGCCTTTATTTTGAGCAGTATCGGTATTTTTAACACTCTGAGCATCGACAATAATAAATGAGGTTAGCGCCGAGCGATCCTGTTGGGATCGTAGGGTAAAGACAATTTTTTTAAAACCTGTTCCAACAAAGATTCTTGAAAGCCAGGCCCTTTAGCTGACCAAATTCGGTAGTAATAATAAACCGTCGACCATTTTGGAAAATCGTGAGGTAATTGACGCCATTGACACCCAGTTTTTAGTAGATACAACAGCGCATTAAATACTTGATAAAGGTCTTGGGTTCGAGGTGCGGTGCGTTTCCGGGCTGTTTCCAATTCAGGCCGAATCATTTCAAACTGGGAACGAGAGATTTGGTTAAGATAATTAGTCATCAAAGCGGGTCTCATTTCTTTTTTATCAAGATTGTAGCAAATTATTCGGGCCTTTGTAAGACTCTAAACAGGTTCTAATTCTGCGACCCATTCGACGATAGGCTTGTCTGCTGGGGTTCTTTTCATTTAAGACCACGTTTTGGTAGTAGATGCGACTCACCATGTCGGGATAACTGTTGTAAAGGTCTTCGCTGTAGGTTTCCGTTAGTGAAGGATTCTGCATCACAAGTTGGATCAACTGGTCCCATTGGCCCTCTTTGTCTAAAACATAGGCGTTGTTCTCGGGTGTCAGATGCTTGGCGGCCAGTTGCATGATGCGTGGGCGCTCATTGTTCCACTGGCCGGTCTGCTTCAATAATTTTTTGAGTGGTTCAAACGCATCCGGATAGTTTGCGAATAAGCGTTTTTCGAGAACCTCCTGCTGCTTTTGCTGTTGGTCGGTGGCGTCATAAATCTTGATCAGATACTGCTCCCAAATTCGGCGCCAGCCTGGATCTTTTTCAGATGCCTGCAAGGACAGTCGTTCGGCTAATGGATAATCCTTATTTTGAATTGCATTTTGAATGGCAACTTCACGGATTTCTGGAATATCTTTATTTTCGTTCATAAATTCATAGGCCGCATCAGTTTGGCCTAGTTGAATTAAAATCCGGGCATTTAAGATTTTATCTTGAATTTGCGATTGGACCTGGTCATAGCCGGCTTCAACTGACTTGATAACATTTTTGGAAGCAGTTTGTATTAATTTTGCGGATTTTTCGGAGATGAGCGGTAACACATTATACAGAATCTTATAACGTTGCTCAGCCCAATCGGCAAATAGTTTCCGTTTGAATGTGCGAATGGCTTCTTTGACGAGTGCATCTTTTTGAGTGTCCAAGAGGGTTGGCGCAATGTTGGTGCTTAAATTTTTCATCGCGGAAAAGACGCGGTCAAAGGTATCGGTGAGGGCACCGGAACTACTATCCGCCGTTGAGAGCATCCGGCCACATGTGGTAACCACCAGTAATAATCCGGATAACGCGTGTTGGTAATGTCCCTGCCGGAACCGAAGCATGTACTTGTTAATAATGTCATCCAGGGTATTGCAGATGTTGATACATCCCTGATAATCAATGAATCCGTAGGTCTTATTATGGCGAATCGTACTTTGGATGAGCTTTTTTGTTTTAGCAAATTCAGCATCTGTATCCAACTCACCAAATTGCGCGGTGACGTCTTGGAAAAATGAGGGGTCGTATTGTGCCTGGTTGATGATAAACTGACGTAGGCCATCTGGTGAGGCTTCGTTGACAGACTTGATAAGTGACTGTTTTTCTTCTGAATTCATCTTAGGTACACCCTCCTCTTACACTATCGGAATAGTCAAGTCGATATTATCATAGTCTTAAGTTGTCTGCCAGCGCTTTCAGAGCTTGAAATAACTGGAAAAATTACAATTTTTCTGAGGTGTCTTCTTCAATGATTTCAATGATTCATAACAGGATGCCTATGATTTGAAAGAGGCACGAATCAAGGCGAGGTTGGCTAATGATGAGTTTGCGAATTACCTTTTAACAGAGAATATGCGAATGCTTACCTGACTGGGTGTCTAAAAGGCACCAGAATGTGGTATGATTGTTACGGGAGCTAAATCCCAAATTAAAAAGAAATATTTTGCAATCACTAGGATCTGGCCGGGGAGAAATCTTCGACCTTTTTTGTTTGGTTTGCGGTTTCCGTATTGATAAGCCAACCCTGAGGATATATAATTAAATTAATATTAGAGGGTTCTCATTTAAATATAATATTTCGAGGGGATATTGCTATGAAGATGAATAAGAAGTGGTTGGTGTTAGGAGCCGTTAGCTTTTCAGCTCTGGCCGTTGCGGCCTGTTCGAATAAAAGTTCTGAGTCTCAATCCAAACCAATTTCCATGCCGACAACCTACAGTGCTCCCGAAAAGGCGACCAAGGCGGGGAATGACAGCACATTGAATGCTGCAGAGGTCGTTGATGCACCCTTCACAGGAATCACGCTGGCAGTTTTACAGGATAATGTCGAAGATTCTGATGTTTATTCTCCGGGTGGCGGTGATCAGCTTTTTAAGAGCAACAAAGACTTCAAGATCGTTAAGGGTGGATTAGCCAATCTAAAGTTAGACCGAAAAAACAACACGGCAACCATTACGATTCGAAAGAATGCCCGCTGGTCGAATGGCAGCCCGGTTATTGCCAAGGACGTTGAATATGCATATGAAATTATCGGCAATCAGAATACGACTGCCCAGCAGTATTCGGCTGACATGGCGACGATTAAAGGAATGGCTGCTTACCATAAGGGAAAAGCCAAAAGTATTTCCGGAATTACCTATCCTCATGGTCAAAATGGTAAGCAGGTCGTGATTTCCTACACCCATCTTTCACCAGCCATGCAGTACGCCGGAAACTCTTTCTTGTGGGGGACCGTGGTTCCATACAAACACATAAAGAATGTGAAGATTTCAAAACTCTCGTCAGCGCCAGCAGTTCGAAAACACCCAATCTTTGTCGGGCCTTACAAGCTGCAAAAGCAGGTTCAAGGTGAATCAACTGCATGGGTTCCCAACAAATATTATTGGGGTCAGCAACCAAAGATCAAACATGTCAATATCCAAGTCGTTTCTTCAAGCAACGCCGCGGCCGCCTTTAAAGCGAAAAAGTATGATTTTGCGCTTGGCGGTTTGCCCGCTAGTCAATATAAATCAGTTAAGGACATCAAGGGTTATACCTTAGCCGGAGCCCCCGGACTCAGTTATGGCTATTTTGGGTTTAATGTCGGTCACTTTGATACCAAGAAAAACAAGAATGTGATGGATAAACACAGTAAGATGGGCAATAAGAACCTGAGAAAAGCGATGCTGTACTCGGTTGATTTGGACAAGGTCAATAAGAAGCTATTAAGTGGTGTTCAATGGCGACCAAATACCCTAATCCCACCGATTTTTAAAAAATACCATGATTCAAAGGCAGCCGGCTTCCCGTATGATATGGCCAAGGCCAAGAAGCTGCTTCAAGAGGCTGGGTACAAGAAGAAGGGAAAATGGTACGTTCAACCCAATGGCAAGAAGTTGACAATTCACTTCGGTGCCATGCAGGGATCTGCAGCCAGCAACGAAATTTCTCGCTACGAGGTTCAGCAGTGGCGTAAATTGGGCTTAAATGTTCAAATGACAAATGGCCGACCACTTGAAATTAATAGTTTCTACTCAATTCTGGGTGAACCGAAGCAAAATAAAATTGACGTTTTCGTCGGTGGCTGGCAATTGACTTACGAACCAACCCCAACTCAGTTCTACGGCGAAGATGCTACTTATAACATGGGGCATTTTGTCACCAAGAAAAATACCAAATTACTCAATAGTCTTAATAACAATAAAGCTTGGAATCAAAAGTATCGGATCAAGCAGTTTAAGAAGTGGCAGGTTTATATGAATAAAGAAGCGGCTTATGCACCACAGAGTACGCTGTTGAGCTTCACACCCGTCAATCATCGGGTGAAGAACTTCAAGCAGGCTGCTTATAATAATTATCTGTTCCCAACTTTCTGGGATCAATTGGAATTAACTTCCAAGGATCTGAAATGAGTTTAAAAAAGAACTTTGAGCTTGCGTTTTCTCAAAGTTCTTTTTTGATCGTTCTAAATTAAAATTCCCGATCTCGATAATCATTCCAATCCGGCATCTTCGAATGATTCTCCTTGGCAGTTTTGATGTCGTGATAAAATCTGACCTTACGCTTGATGTGACGTTCGTTTTTCCTCAAAAGGGCAAGTTGGTCCAACACCTGCTGGTAGTGGATGTCAAGAATCTCACAGGTCTTGTCCAAGTCGGAATCATCAGTCTGCGCTTGGAACAATTCCTGCAGTTCCTTTAACGTCATTCCGGTATCTTTGAAGCAGCAGATTGCCCCCAGCCGGTTGAGGTGTTCTTGGGTGTATACCCGGCGGCCCTTTACTCGGGGAATATCATAGAGCAATCCCAAGTCTTCATAATAGCGAAGGGTGGTCGTAGGTAGGTGGTACATTTTAGAGACCTCAGTGATTGAATAAGTTTTAGCGATCGTTTTCAAGTTGGCTGCCCCCTAAGTCGAAATGATTTTACTTCAAGTATACTTGAAGTGGTATATTTTAGCTAAACAATTTAGGAGATGGCAAAATGTACTCAGCATCCAAAGATCGTTACGATAAAATGGTTTATAAACGCGTTGGCCAAAGTGGCTTAAAATTACCCGCTTTAAGTCTTGGTCTCTGGCACAATTTTGGGAGTGTTGATTCCTTCGAAAATCAAAAAGCCATTATTCACCAGGCTTTTGATTTGGGGATCACTTACTTTGACTTGGCAAACAACTATGGTCCAGAACCGGGCAGTGCCGAAGAAAACTTTGGCCGGATTATGGCGGGTGACATGAAGGCCTATCGAGATGAAATGATTATTGCCAGCAAGGCCGGTTACTACATGTGGCCGGGCCCATACGGTGAATGGGGATCTCGCAAAAATATTATTGCCAGCGCCAATCAGAGCCTCAAACGAATGGATCTTGATTACGTCGATATTTTTTATTCTCACCGGTTTGATCCGGAAACACCGTTGGAAGAAACGGCTTTGGCATTGGATGAATTGGTTCACGAAGGAAAGGCCCTTTACGTGGGAATTTCTAATTATAATGGTCAACAGACAGCCGAAATCACTAAAATTTTCAATGATTTAAAAACCCCGTTTGTGATTCACCAACCTCGGTACAATATGTTTGACCGTCATATTGAAAGTGATCTCCTGCCGGTTTTGAAGAAGGAACATAAGGCTGCCGTCAGCTTTAGCTCATTGGCGCAGGGATTGCTAACTGATAAATATTTGAATGGCATTCCTGCTGATTCACGGGCACACAAGTCAACGAGTCCCTTCCTGCATGAAGAACAGGTTGAAGAAACGATTAAGACAGTTAAACAATTAAACCAAGTCGCAGCCGACCGTGGCCAGACACTTGCCGAAATGGCACTGGCTTGGAACTTGCGCGAACCGGAAATTGCCAGTGTTTTGATTGGGGCCAGTCGTCCCGAACAACTTCTGGATAACGTTAAAGCGTTGGATAATTTGTCCTTCTCAAGGGAAGAATTAAAGAAGATTGATGATATTTTGGCGGCTCAAAGCCCAGTTCAATAAGTGATTTATGGAGATTAAAAGGCAGCCAGTTCTGGCTGCCTTTTGTCATATTTATTGTTGGTTACCTGGCCAATTAAGGTTGGGTCGAAGTGTAGACGGGACGGTATTTTAGAACCATGTTGACTTTTTTCTGAGTGCCAACGGATGTCCATTGCCCCTTTGTTTTTTGATACACAAACTTCGGCGTGGTTCCGTTTAGCTGAACAAAGAATTGCCCGTCACCCGATTTGCGAACACGGTACACTTTGGTTTTGCTGGTTGGCGACAGCTTGGTTGCCGGATCTGTTTTATTATAGGCAACCACACTTTGTCGAATCATATCTTTGTACTGGCTGGTTTGATGGCTCTTCATGATAATGCCGACAATTCCGGCAAGCACCACCAGCACCATGAGCGAAAGCATGATCCACATAATGTTGGCCCGTTTCGCATTTTGTGCTTTTTCTTTCTCGTTCATTTATATCACCCCGTTAGAAATCCGTCTAATTCGGAAATAGGATACACATTAAATGTATCACAATCTCTGACTATTTTGGAGAAAAAAGATTAACGGCCAAAATTGTGGCGATAATCAATGTTGATCAAGGTGTACAATAATTCCATTATGTTTTTTTGAAAGGATCAATATCATGAATATCTTGTTGCTAATTGTGGTTGGCTTTATTATTGGAACGATCGTGATTACCCTGGGTGGTGGCGGTGCGGCATTTTATTTGGGGATTTTGACGACCGTCTTTGGCCTGGGTCCTGCAAGTGCGGCTGCCACTTCGCTGGTGACGTCGTTTCCGTCATTGTTGATTGGCTCGTACTCATACTTTCGTCAACATAAAATTAAGGTCAAGGTGGCTTGGCAAATGATCATATTTGCTGTTCCGGCAGTAATTGTGGGATCTCTTTTGTCACCGCATATTCCAGTTAAAATCTATTCTTATATTATTGGAGCTGTACTTGCGATTTTGGGGATTCAGACCCTGTTTAGTAATCAAAATAATCATAAAAAGTCGAATAAGTGGCTTGTCCCATTTTATGGCATATTGAGTGGCTTGATGGTTGGTATTGGTGGATTAAGTGGCGGTGGTCCGGTTGTCGCCGGCTTACTGGTTATGGGAGTCGATATGGTCACCGCGGCCGCAACCTCTTCATTAGTGTTGGTGGTTATGACAGCGACCGGACTCGTATTTCATTTATCAGCCGGAAATGTCGATTGGTCGGTTGGCCTTGGTCTGATGTTTGGCGCCATCATGGGGTCGTTTTTGGCTCCGGTGTTATTGGGAAAGTTGGATCCACAAAAATTTACCAAGTACGTCAAACCAGTTGTTGGAGTTTTGCTGACTGTGATGGGAATCATGACGGCTTTAAAATAACGATTTAGTCAAAGGAGAATCCTCATTTTCGGGATTCTTTTTAATTTGATTAATCACAATATGATTTTTTTAATAAAAAATTGTTTACAAACGATTGCACACAGTGTATTCTGAATTAGTGAAATAAATCACTAACAAATAAAAATACCCTTATGGAGGAACTCAAATGACTGATCGTTTAAAAGGCAAGGTTGCTATTGTAACTGGTGGAACACTTGGAATCGGCTTGGCAATTGCCGACAAGTTTGTTGAAGAAGGCGCAAAAGTTGTGATTACTGGCCGCCATGCTGATGTCGGTGAAAAAGCCGCAAAATCAATTGGTGGACCAGACGTTATTCGATTCGTTCAACACGACGCTTCTGATGAGGCAGGTTGGACTGAGTTATTTGATACAACCGAAAACGCATTTGGACCTGTTACCACTGTTGTGAACAATGCCGGAATTGCGGTTAGCAAGAGTGTTGAGGAAACAACGACTGAAGAATGGCGTAAGCTACTCTCTGTCAACTTAGACGGTGTCTTCTTTGGAACACGTTTGGGTATCCAACGGATGAAAAACAAGGGCCTCGGCGCTTCAATCATCAACATGTCTTCTATTGAAGGCTTTGTCGGCGACCCAACTTTGGGTGCTTACAATGCTTCAAAGGGTGCGGTTAGAATTATGTCAAAATCAGCCGCTTTGGACTGTGCTTTAAAGGACTACGACGTCCGAGTTAATACGGTTCACCCAGGCTACATCAAGACACCACTGGTTGATGATCTTGAAGGTGCCGAAGAAATGATGTCACAACGGACAAAGACCCCAATGGGCCACATTGGTGAGCCTAACGATATTGCTTGGATCTGCGTTTACTTGGCATCAGATGAAGCCAAATTCGCAACTGGAGCAGAATTCGTTGTTGATGGTGGTTACACTGCTCAATAAATTTTAACTTCGCAAATAATTCTAACAACTCTTAAAGCGTCCTATCGGCTGTGGCTGACGGGACGCTTTTGCGGTATGCTTAAAAAAACGACAAAAACGATAACCTAGTTTGTGATTGGTTTGCGATGACGTTTAATTTAACCATTTTAGTTTTTTTCTTGCTCATTACGCGGCGTCATAGGATATAAAAGAATCAGGAGGTGAGAACGATGTCGACTTATACAACAGGAGAATTTGCAAAACTGGGTGGCGTCTCAGTGCGAACGATTCAATATTATGATCAAAAGGGCATTTTAAATCCAACGACGATTTCTGAAGGCGGCCGGCGCTTATATACCGACCGGGAGCTTAAAACTTTGCGCCTGATTATCCTGCTTAAATCAATGGGGTTGTCATTGGCGACAATTAAAGACCTGCTATCAGAGGACAACTCGACGCAGGTCTTATCACTGATGCTTCAAGAACAGGAGAAACATCTCAAACACGAAATGAAAACAACGCGATCTCAATTGGAAATGATTCGCAAAGTTCAAGACAGTCTAACAGATTATTCGCTAATCTCTCAAACTGATTTAGACGGCATCGAAAATATCATGGAAAGCAAACCAAAGTTAACGCGGTTCCGTTGGTGGATGGTCACATGGGGGCTAATGATGGATGGGTTGGAGATCTTTGCCGTCATCGTCTGGATCATGTCGGGGAATTGGATTCCAGCTGCGATTATTTTCCCACTTGTGGTCATCATGGCCATTTGGATTGTCTGGGATTATTACAAGAAAGTCGCCTACATCTGCCCAAACTGTCATCAGCACTTTAAGCCGAGTTGGCGGGATTTTGCGTTTTCAAAACATACCCCAAAGACACGGAAATTAACTTGTCCACACTGCGGGTATCGTGGATACTGCGTCGAAGTTTATGATGTCGACCAAGATCTCAGAATTAAATAAGCACTTGCAATAAAAGAGGGAC
>NZ_JAXGWW010000053.1:0-11799 GCF_040773105.1 Lentilactobacillus sp. | reverse complement strand
CAACACAGTGTTGGCTTTTTCTACCGGCGAAAAGAAAGGCGAACAATTTTCTTTAAGCAATCCAATCATTACTGGAGAAGCCCTTAATATGCTGGTGAAGCACGATAAAGACCGAGCGGCGTCAATTCTGCACTTCTTAGATCAAATCTCGAAGGCCGATGAAGGCAACTGGCGGATGGTCGAGTAAAGTTTTCCTTGCGTTTTATAGCAGGGCTGTTAAACTAACATTTGGTTTGAAATTAAACGAATTTGGGAGTTACTGTTATGAAACTTACATTGAATGAAATGGCTGCAAAATTTGATGTTGCGCCAGCCGTGATTGACGATTATATCAAAAACGGTTTGGTCCCAAGCAGAGCTCAGACAGCTGATGACATTGCCTTTGATGAAACGGATATGTACTGGGTTGAAATGGCTCATTGCTTTATTGAGAACGGCTCGTCGGTCGAAGATGTTAAAGAGCTGATTAAACGTTGCAAGATATAGGATAAAGTTATTGTTAAACCCCGAATGGAATGATATTCTAATCACAAGGGGTATTGGCGCTCTTGAGTCATTAATTAGATGATCGTTTGTATACTGTTAGATTGCACAAGTAATGTGACAAAAGAGTTCCATCGTGCGAATAAAAGCACTTTGAGTATTCGGTTATAAACCGGATCAGTATTCGAGTATGAACGAAGTGATATTTGATTAAAACCATTAGAGTCGCCGATTCCCCTTAGAAAGGGCCAGTGCAATTGCGCTGGTCTTTTTCTTTTGACAATTGATGTGAAAGCGTTGTCAAGAGCTGCAGATCATGCTATATTGTGGGAAATGACCGAATAACGAAGCAGATAACAAGCAAAGAAGGGGTTAGTATGGCAAAAGTGTTGGTCGTGATTGCACGGCCAGAAAGTGAAAAATCACGGACGTTAAAGGTACTTAAAGTGTTTCTTGATGCGTATGTCAAGAATCATCCTCACGATACGTTGGAATACCTGGACTTGTACAAATCGAATTTTCCGGAACTAGATGCCGACATTCTTTCTGCCTGGGATCAATTGGGCGAAGGAACCCCGTTTAGCGACTTAAGTTCTTCACAACAGCTAAAAGTTGAAGAATTCAACGCCTCGACAGAGCAGTTTCTGGCAGCCGATAAGCTGGTCATTGCCAATCCGATGTGGAATTTGATGATTCCGACCAAGCTCAAGGCCTGGATTGATACAATTGTGGTTGCCGGAAAAACGTTCAGGTACACCGAAACAGCGCCAATTGCACTGACGAGCGGCAAGAAGGCAATTCATATTCAAGCAGCTGGCGGCAAATACAATAATCAGGATTTTGGCACCCAGTACGTGAAGACCATGTTGAATTTCATTGGTGTCGAGTCAGTCGAAAAAATTTCGATTGAAGGCATGGACCACGCACCAGAACAGGCTGAAGAAATCGTCAGCAATGCCGAAGACGACGCCAGGAGAGCTGCAAAGACATTTTAACGTGAATCATTTCAACAGAAGCGTGCGAGTTTTTCACACGCTTTTTCTGTTCTATTTTTCTGGCAACCTAAACATTTTGTTTAGGGCTATGGAAATTTTCATCAACTAATGCAATAATAATACTAGATTGGAGTGATTAATTGATGGCAGAACAAAATCATGATCACGAAGAATTGGCCGGCTCCAAGTTCTTTTGGGTGACCGTGCTAAACGTTGTTATTACGATTGCAGAATTTGTCGGCGGGGCGTTATCAGGGAGTCTTTCATTAATTTCAGATGCGTTTCATAATGCCGGCGATTCTGTTTCGATTGTTTTCAGTTATGCTGCAAGCCGTATCAGTCGGCGAAAGCAAAATGCGCGGAATACCTTTGGCTACAAGCGCGCTGAAATTATTGCGGCATTCCTGAACTCAATCGCACTTGCCCTTATTTGTGTCTTTTTGATTGTTGAAGCGGCTAAACGAATTACTGACCCGCAACCCATCAATGGAAATTTGATGTTAACGATTGCGGTCATTGGTTTGGCTGCCAATTTATTGTCAGCGTTCTTACTCAATTCAGGTTCTAAAAGCAGCTTGAACATGAAGGCCACTTATTTACATATTCTGAGTGATGCCTTATCATCAATTGCAATTATTTTCGGTGGAATTTTAATTGATTTGTATAATTGGACACTGGCTGATCCGATTGTCACTGTCCTTGTGGCGGTTTACATTTTCTACGAATCAATTCCAATTATTCGCCAAACATTCCGGATTTTGATGCAGGGCGCACCCAACTTGGACTATGATCAAATCAAGCGTGACCTGTTACAAATCGACGGCGTATTCTCGGTTCATCACGTTCATGCTTGGATGATCGATGAAAATAATTTAATTTTTTCGGCCCACGTTAATATGCACGATATGAAACTGAGTGATGCCCAACCGATTTATTCTGAAATCAGCAAGGTTCTCAAAGAAAAGTACCACATGTGTCACATTACCATTCAAGCGGAAACCACTCGTGGTGAAAACGAAGACATTATTTATGATCGCGGAAATGACATTCCATAAAGTATAGGAGATTTTGAGCTTAATGACCCCAATGAAAGAGGACTATTTAAAAATTATATTTGAACTTGGCGGCGCCGATAAGTTAATCAGCAATAAGCAAATTGCAATTAGCTTAAATATTGCGGCCGGTTCGGTGACTGAAATGGTTAATAAGATGGTCGATGAGAAGCTGGTGACCCATGAACCTTATTCCGGTGTTCAACTAACTGCTAAGGGTAAGCGCTATGCAGAAGAATTAGTTCGAAAGCACAGAATTTGGGAGAGTTTTTTAGTTAACACGCTTCACTATGATATTTCCGATGTTCACGATGAAGCCGAACTCTTGGAACACGTGACCTCAGACAAGATGATTGATCATTTGGATGACTTTTTAGGCAATCCCAAACGCTGTCCACATGGTGGTGTGATTCCAGATCGTAATGGCAATTATCATCCCGATCATGATAAAATTCTCACGGAAGCCAAAGACGGTGAAGAGGTCATCGTCAACCGCTTTATAGACAATCACGATCTCCTTACCTTATTGGGAGACATTAAGCTTGATATCGGCGACAAACTAAAGATTGTCTCCCACGATCCGTTTGAAGGGTCGGTCACGGTCAAAAATTTGACCGATAAGAAGAACTTGGTAATTGGTTATAAAACGGCCCACTACGTTTTTGTGAGGTGATCGCATGGCAGATACAGCTACCAGGCAGGAGAATTACGACCACTTGGTACTAAACACCTGCGTTTTAGCAGGAAGAATCATGATTGAATCCGGTTCTGAAATGTCGCGGGTAAACGACACGATTATGCGGATTGCCAAAAATGCCGGGTTGAAAGATGCGCAGGTCTACGCGACTTTAACCGGAATTATCATGTCGGGTGGCGTTAAGGAAGTCGGTGCCGAAGTCGGGTCGATCGATAAACGGGCTTTTGATATGGAAAAAGTGGCTAAGGTCAATGAATTATCACGGGCCTATGCCGCCAAAAAAATTGATATCTACGAATTCCGTGACGACCTTGTCCACATCGACGACTTGGTGGCCACGTTCCCGTTATGGCTTCAAACGCTGGGGGCCGGATTGGTCAGCGGAACGCTGGTCGTTGTGTTTCAAAACAACCTGCCTGATTTTTGGATTACGTTTATCGTCGGCATGTTCGGCTGGGCAGTTTATTATTTTTTGAATATCTACATTCAGATACGCTTTTTGAGCGAGTTCCTGGCGGCGGTCGTAGTTGGTGCCCTGGCGTTGCTGTCGATTAAGTGGGGCCTGGGCGTTCACGCAGATGATATTATCATTGGTGGAATTATGCCGCTGGTTCCGGGAATTCCACTGACCAATGCCGTCCGGGATGCCTTATCGGGCAACTTGATCAGTGGGCCGGCCAGAGGAATTGAAGCGTTGATCAGTGCTTGTGCGTTGGGATTTGGCGTTGCAATTGCGCTACACTTCTTTTGAGGGATGCAAATGAATTTATTTATCATTAAATGTATTTGTGTATATTTTTCTGGAATTGGCTTTGGCCTGATCGTCAATTTGCCGCACCGGGCACTAAATGTCGCTGGCATCACCGCCACGTTGAGTTGGCTGGTCTACTACGCGATTATCAATACGTGGGGCGGATTAGGCGCCGCCAATTTTTTCGGTGGCCTAACGATTGGGTTGGTGTCCGTCATCATCGCCCATCTCAAGAAGATGCCCAGCATTTTATTTGACGTGCCGGGATTAGTGCCATTGGTTCCTGGCGGCCAGGCTTATAACACCATCAAGAACTTTGCCATGGGAAATTACCAAGTAGCGTTCAACTACCTTTCCGAAGTGGTCTGGATTGCCGGCTCAATTGCGTTGGGATTCATTGTGGCAGAGCTGATCAACAAAATTCGAATTAAAATTAAATATGCAACACGGTTGAGGAACAGATAGGGTTGCTAAAAAAGCGTCCCAAGATTTAATCTTGAGGCGCTTTTGTTGTATAAAGGTTTTTATCGCATCATTCCTAAAACAAAACTAATCCCTAAAATAACCAACACAATTGTCGTGATGACAACGTATAAATGATCGCCTTCACGGTAAAATGAGTAAATCGAGACGGCAACTCGCAGGACTGGCGTTAAGATCAGGCAAAAGATCCCCAGCATCATGATTGCGTATGGCTTTAAATGGGCAATACCAGCCCAGATGTTGGTGAAATCAGTTGGAAAGGCGTTGTGAGGATAACCACCGTTTCCTTTGACGATGAGCAGCACCAAGCCGATAATCATGATCGTTGCCGAGACGATGACGCCCAAGCGAAGAATTTTGCCAATCACCAATTCAACGTCGGCCATTTCTTCTTTGACTTCTTGCTCATTGGAATTTTTAGACATCTTATCTCAGCCCCTTCATGAACATTTCAATTCCGATATAAAATAAAATTGGCACGAAAATCATTCGAATTGATCGCGCGGACATATCACGCACAATTCGGGAACCACCACGTGCACCCACTAGAATGCCCAGTGCCAGGGGAACGGCAATCATTGGTTTGATTGAGCCGTTAAAGAAGTAAACCGTCGCACTGGCAGCAGCGGTAACCCCCATCATCAGGTTACTGGTAGAAGTTGACGGCTTCAACGGCATTTTCATGACTGTATCCATGGCGATCACCTTGAACGCCCCTGACCCAATTCCCAGAAGGCCACTGGCAATGCCGGCACCGTACATCACGGCAAGACCGCCGGGAATGTGTTCCACCTGATAATCGATCTGTTTGCCTTCAACATTGTCGAAATAAGTGCTGTCCAGACGAAATTTAGCCGACAGCTTATCCGGATGAGCCCGGTGTAGTACCTCTTGGTGGCTGATCAACTTGCGGATCATGTTATAACCTGAGAACAACAGGAGTAATCCAAAAAGTATGTATAGGTATTTTGGATCGATGACACCGGTCAGCAGGGCACCGCTCAGGGCCCCCAACGTGGTTGCAATTTCCAGAAACATGGCAACCCGTAAGTTCAGCACCTTGTCGCGCAGATACGCAATCGTGGCACCGGAACTGGTGGCAATCACGGCGACAATACTGGCCCCAATTGCATATTTGATGTCAACGCCCATTAACAACGTCAATATTGGTGTGAGAATGATGCCACCACCAAGTCCTAGGATTGCACCGGCAAATCCAGCAAACACCCCGATGGCAATCATGATTAATGCGTAATTTATCAAGTCTTTTCCTCCCCTTCGAATATCTAACAACTCAAAAGATTATACACTTTCTGTAAATAATTAAAAGATGACAAAGAATTTTCAGAAATAAAATCGAATTTCTGATTTGTGATATACTCGAATTTGATTAATACATACGAGAGGATTGTTAAAATGATGTATGGAAACGAAGACTACATGCTGATGCAGCGGGATCCAAACCGGCTGGTCAAGCTGATTGTCGCAGTATGTTTTACGGTACTGCTGGCAGTCTCTGTGGGATTTAACTTTGATTATTTGCAATTTTTAGATTCAATTTTTACCACTGCCGTTCAGGGATCAGCGCCGACACAAGGCCTGGAACACTTCTACGGAATGGTCACGTTTTTAGCGAGCCCCAAGATGGATATCTTCTGGGTGTTTATCGCAGCGTTTTTCTTGTGGGGGTTCAAATACAAAGTGCCGGCACTGTGGGCTTTATTTACAATTGGCGGCGGTGATGTGATCGGTGCAATTGTTAAGCAACTAGTCCGACGTCACCGGCCACCGCTTCACTTGGGTGTTGATAATGGCTATAGTTTTCCAAGCGGTCATGTTCTTGGATTTTTCTTAGTAGCCGGCATTTTGTGGGTTATTGTGATCCCATTGATTCAACACGCGTCCATTCGGTTCATCGTTAAAGCATTGCTGGTTGTCGTGCTCATTTGTGTCATGTTTTCGAGAATTTACTTGAATGCCCATTATCCCACCGATACGGTTGGGGCATGTCTGGTTGGCTACTCATGGCTGTTGATTTCAGAAATGCTGTACGCCAGTTACGCGCCACAAGTCGCAAGATACCGGTTCGTGGTCAATACAAAGATATAAATGTCAATGTGGGGCAAAAAGCGGTTAGCTT
Organism: Lentilactobacillus sp.; assembly: GCF_040773105.1. Taxonomy (NCBI): domain Bacteria; kingdom Bacillati; phylum Bacillota; class Bacilli; order Lactobacillales; family Lactobacillaceae; genus Lentilactobacillus; species Lentilactobacillus sp. Next base: position 5,198 of record NZ_JAXGWW010000053.1, on the reverse strand, counting down.
CCAGAGTTTAGGAGAATGTTGATGATATCCCGCGTTTGGATATTTGAGTCGTTCTTGTACACGCTGGGGCCAAAAGCCTTTCGTCCCATTTTTACTGAGGAGGAAGGACGATGCAGATGCCGATTGCAACCGAACGGACAATGATCACCACAGTCAGTCCAGCTGATTTGGCTGCTTATGAAACATTGATTACCATTCCAGAAGTCGCTGACGGAGCCGGATTTAATTTGTTGAGCAACCAGGCAATGCTGTCTGAGGTTGCCAAACGCCAGCTGAAGCATCCTGGGACTTTTGGCGTTCGAATGGACGGTCGACTGATTGGGTCCATTTTATTGTTTGATAAGGTGAGCCGAAGCGGTCTTCCCGATTCGAAAAACTTGGAAGTCAGTTATTTTCTTCACCCGGATTTTTGGCGGAAAGGCATTATGACTGAGGCACTTACTCAGTTAATGATCGCACTTCAAGCTGACGGTAAAATCAGGTCGATTAGTGCAGAGGCGTTTGTCGATAACGTGGGTTCGATTGCCCTTCTGGAAAGGGTTGGCTTCAGCCGCGTCGCCAAAATAGTGGACCCGATTGTGGGTAAGCCGAAGTTGATTTACCACTTGTCTTTTGACTAGTCAAAAGGGGCTGCGGTTTGTCAATTTGGGTCAATTGAGTTACAATTTTTATTGTCTGAAAGTTTAAAACTAAATTAATCGATATATTCGAGTAGAGGCGCATTCATTATAAGTATATTTCAGGAACTTGAAGGAAGTTATGACTGAAGTAAAAAGGGATGAGTGCCGAAACAATCAATCGCCTTCCGGTTGGTTGTTGGGCCCTAACTTAAGAGGTTAGGGACTGTCGTGGCAGATACCGCGGGGAGCTATCAAGATGTTGAGAAACGTAATGGTCTCTTTCAATATTTTGAAAGGGATTTTTTTGTAGATTTAGTGAATGGATTTAACTATAAGTAATGGGAGACGAAGAAATGAACGAAAACGAGAGCGAAGAATCAAACGGGCAGGTTAAGAGAGGATTGAAGGCTCGCCATGTTTCAATGATTGCCCTTGGAGGTTGTATCGGAACCGGATTATTTGTTGCCAGTGGATCAGCGATTAGCCAGGCGGGGCCAGGAGGCGCTCTGACAGCCTATATTCTGATGGGCCTCATGGTGTACTTCCTGATGACCAGCTTAGGCGAAATGGCCACGAATATGCCAATTTCAGGGTCATTTGCGGCATACTCATCCAAGTATGTTGATCCTGCCCTGGGATTTGCCATGGGTTGGAACTATTGGTTTAACTGGGCAATTACCGTTGCGGTGGACATTAGTACCGCCGCATTGGTGATGAAATTCTGGCTGCCAAACGTTCCGGCGTGGATCTGGAGCGCGATTGCATTAGTGGTTATTTTCCTAATTAATGCCATGTCGGTCAGCACGTTTGGTGAAACGGAGTTCTGGATGTCGGCGATTAAAGTCATCACAATCATTATTTTCCTGATCGTGGGGGCGTTAACCATCTTTGGGATTATGGGCGGACATTTTGTTGGGATGCGGAATTTCTCAATCAAACAAGCGCCGTTTGTTGGCGGGTTTCCGGCGATTCTAAGTGTGTTCGTGGTTGCCGGGTTCTCATTTCAAGGAACGGAGCTGGTGGGAATTACCGCTGGTGAATCCCAAGATCCCGAGCACAGTGTCCCAAAGGCGATTAACGAAGTCTTTTGGCGAATTATCTTGTTCTATATTCTAACGATCTTTGTGATTGCAGCCATTATTCCTTATACCAGCCACTCACTGTTGGGCTCCAGTGCGACGGATATTGCGATTAGTCCGTTTACGTTGGTCTTCCAGCGGGCAGGTCTGGCTGCAGCGGCCAGTGTGATGAACGCAGTTATTTTGACATCGGTTATTTCATCGGCCAACTCGGGAATGTACGCGTCGACTCGAATGATGTATTCCTTATCCAACAGTGGATATGCGCCTAAAAAGCTGGGTGAAACCGCTGCAAACGGGATTCCGTATTATTCACTACTGGTGACGACATTTGTTTCACTGTTGACGTTTATTTCCAGTATTGCCGGTCCTAAAATTTACATGTGGTTGGTGGCGGCCTCTGGTCTGACTGGCTTTATCGCCTGGTTTGGAATTGCAATTTCACATTTCCGCTTTAGACGGGCATTTGTCAAACAGGGCCACAGTATCAGTGAGCTTAAGTACCATGCCAAGCTGTTCCCATTTGGCCCGGTTTTATGCTTGATCCTGTGTATCTTGGTGATCGTCGGCCAAAATCCGCAAGCTTTCATGAACTTTGATTGGAAGCAGATTTTGGTGACCTACATGAGTGTGCCACTGGTTCTGGTTTTATACTTTTGGTACAAAATTAAGCACCACACGAAAATCATTCCTTTAGATGAGGTAGATGTTTCCCCATCGCATAAAGATCAAAACCTTTCCGAACTTAACGATAAGTAATATATCAATACCAAATTGGTCTATCAAACTAGATAGGCCAATTTTTTATTATTTTGTCGGTATTTTGCTTGATATTTCGCCTTGATATTTGGTACACTCTTACCAATTGGTATATTTAAAATATGAGGTGGACTAAATATGAAAAAATTAATTTCCAAAGGTAAATTTGAACGAATGAATAAAGTTTCCAATGATCAGCATATGATCGACGCTTTGGCGTTAGATCAACGTGGATCGCTTGTTAAGTCGATGAAAACGGCATCCGAAAAATACGGTAAGCTTTTCAGTATGACGATGGTTTACGATTTTAAGGAAATTGTTTCAGAGATCTTAAGCCCATTGAGTTCAGCGGTTCTGTTGGACGATCAAATGGGGTTTAAAGGAATTCAGGCAAAGGCCAAAGATACCGGTCTGATCATGTCATATGAAAAGACCGGCTACGATGCCGACACTCCCGGCAGATTACCCAGTTTAATTCCGGACCAGTCCGCCCAGATTATGGTCGAAAAGGGCGCCGATGCCCTTAAAGTGTTGGTTTACTACAATCCCAATGACCCTGATGAGGTTAATGACGTTAAAAAAGCCTTTGCACAACGTTATGGGACCGAGGGTGTGGCAGCCGAAACGCCAACTTTCTTTGAAATTGTGACCTATGATGACCGTTATGACAGCAAGTCGCTGGAGTTTGCCAAGATTAAGCCTGAGCTGGTTTTGAAATCGATGAAGGAATTTACGCAGGATAAATACCACATTGATGTTTTGAAAATGGAAATTCCATTCAACCCAACTTTTGTTGAGGGATGGGGTGACGGTGACGAGTTTGCTTATACAGAAGTCCAAGCCAAAGCCTACCTCAAGCAATTAAGCGATGAAGCAACCCGGCCATTTATTTTCTTGAGTGCCGGTGTCCCAACCCCTGTTTTCCAGCGTGAGCTTAAGCTGGCTGGAGAAGCTGGCGCCAAATTTAACGGTGTCTTGAGTGGCCGGGCAACTTGGCTCGAAGGTGTCGACATTTATATTCGTGACGGTAAGGACGGGTTAACAGATTGGCTCAAACGCAAGGGGACCCGAAACGTGACTGAATTGACACAAATTTTGTCTGAGAACGCCACTCCTTGGTACGAGGCATACGGCGGTTTGGATAACATTGAAGTCGTTGACATATCGAATTTACAATAATTTACACAATATGTTGCACCACCTCCGCCTAACTAGTACAATATGTAGCGTTGATAAAAATATTGTGCGAAGTATTCACTGCACGCTGAAACGTTAGGGGAATTAACATGCTTGTATTAGCTGGAACAATTGGTGCCGGAAAGACGTCTTTGACTCGAATGTTGTCAGAGCATCTCGGAACACCCGCATATTACGAATCTGTTGAACACAATCAAATTCTGCCGCTGTTTTATAAGGATCCTAAAAAGTACGCTTTCTTATTACAGATTGACTTTTTGAACCGGCGGATGGCTGATATCAAAAAAGCTTGGCAAAATAGTGAGAGTGTTTTGGATCGTTCAATTTTTGAGGATTCATTGCTCTTCCATTTGAATGCCGATTTGGGTCGGGCAACCGAAACGGAAGTCAGCATCTACGACTCACTGCTTCAAAATATGATGCAGGAAATGCCGCACATGGACCACAGCAAGAATCCCGACTTATTAATCCACATCAATATTTCGTTTGAAACGATGTTGAAGCGGATTGAAAAGCGCGGTCGGTCGTTTGAACAAATTGATAATGACCCGGATCTCTACAAATACTATAAAGATTTTAACACCCCCTACCAGCAGTGGTATCAAGATTACGACAAATCGCCTAAGATTAAAATTGACGGCGATCAGTACGACTTTGTCGAAAATGATGCGGATAAGCACAAGGTCATCGACATGATCGATGCCAAAGTTGAGCAGTTGGCGATTTAGTTTTTGACGTGACCTTGTGATTTATGGCTTGATTGGTTATAATCGAATTCAGATAAAACGTTTTGTGCCTATTAAGTAGATTTCAGAGAGACAGTGGTTGGTGGGAACTGTCATCGAATATTCCAGCACAAGAAAGCGGGCAGGTAATGCTGCACGGTGTATGCCGTTATCATACTTTGAGAGCTTGACGACAGTCGAGAACTTGGGTGGTACCGCGAAAAGGATCCTTCGTCCCAGTGACGAGGGGTCCTTTTGTATATTCTAAGGAGGAATTGAAATGTTAGATATTAAGAAGATTCGTAAAGATCCGGATTTTACCAAAGAAAAGTTGGCGACCCGTGGCGTCAAACCGGAAACAATTGATGAGTTACTGAGCTTTGATGCCAAGCGCCGGGACTTAATTGTTGAATCAGAGTCACTGAAGGCACAGCGAAATGATGTTTCGGATCAAATTTCTCAAAAAAAGCGTAATAAGGAAGACGCATCTGAAGCGATTAATCAAATGAAGCAGGTTGGCCAAAAGATTAAAGCCCTTGATGACCAACTTCGAAAAATTGAAGACGATGAAAATAATTTAGCCGCTCACTTACCAAATATTCCACACGATGGGGTTCCGGTTTCGCTGACTGAAGAAGGATCAGTTGAGCTTCGAAAGGTTGGCCAGATTCCGTCATTTGGTTTCAATCCTAAGCACCACTGGGAAATCGGTGAAGATCTGGGGATTCTCGATTTTGAACGAGCTGCCAAGGTATCCGGAAGCCGATTTGTTTACTACATCGGCGATGGCGCATTACTGGAACGAGCGGTTTACAATT
>NZ_JAXGWW010000052.1:0-12005 GCF_040773105.1 Lentilactobacillus sp. | reverse complement strand
GGTGGTAAGTTAATGACAATTATGCAGATTCATAAAGAAAATGAGGCCGATGAAGGCATTCAACGACAGGCTGCATTATTGGCGTTTTCAGCATTCAAAGAATTGAAAACGGTTATTTTAGTTGATGATGACGTGGACATTTTCGACATGAACGATGTGATTTGGACGATGAACACCAGATTTCAGGCCGATCAAGATCTAATGGTTCTTCCGGGAATGAGAAATCATCCACTGGACCCATCTGAACGACCGGAATATGATCCTAAATCAATCCGGATTCAAGGGATGAGTTCTAAATTAGTGATTGATGGAACAGTTCCATTTGATATGAAAGATCAATTTAAACGCGCCCATTTCTTAGATGTTCCTGACTGGAAGAAATATTTGGAATAATAAAAAGGAAAATTTGATATGAGAAGAATTGTAATAGGAATTACTGGTGCTTCCGGGACAATCTTTGGAATCGATTTACTGCAGAAATTGAAACGAGTACCGGATGTTGAGACACACTTAGTTATCAGCACATGGGCGAAGAAAAATTTAGAACTTGAAACCCGGTATTCATTACGCGATATTAAGGGAATGTCCGATTATTCATATAGCGCAAATGACCAGGGCGCCAAAATTTCTAGTGGCTCATTTTTGGTTGATAGCATGGTGATTGTCCCTGCAAGTATGAAAACCGTTGCGAGTGTTGCCTACGGTTTTGCGGATAATCTCATTAGTCGGGCGGCTGATGTGACGCTCAAAGAACAGCGTCAATTGATTATTGTGCCACGGGAAACCCCGTTGAGCTTAATTCATTTAGAAAATTTGACCAAGCTTGCGCAAATGGGTGTTCAAGTGATCCCACCAATGCCCGCATTTTATAATCACCCCCAAACGATTAGTGATCTCATCAATCACAACACCATGAAGTTACTAGATGCGCTTGGAATTGAAAATGAAACCAGCAATCGGTGGGATGGAGATTAGTTGGAAAATTTTAGTTCATTGATCAGTCGGTGAAGGACGCTTAACATCAGCTGGGTAACCGAACGTTGTTTATAGACGAATTGCAAGGTGCTGCTGTATTTGGGTGTCAATGATTTTGTGGTTAAATCGGCGTTAATGAATGGCTTAACTGACTTGTTAAACAAAAAAGTAACGCTCTTGGAGTTATTGAGCATCCCCAGTAATGTTTCAATGTGTGAACTCTGAAAATAAATTTTAGGCGTTAACCCGTTTTGAGAAAACATTTCGAGGATGGGCTCGTGAACGCCAGATCCTTCTGGTAGCATTAATAGCTGTTCTTCTTTCAAGTCTTTAATTGACACGCTGTCCATTCTATTAAGCGGATTGCTTGTGGCCATAATAACGAGTAGCTCATCGGAAACCAGACTCTTGATCCCGTAAGAAATTGGGGATAAGTAATCGGTTTGAGTATCGCGAAGAATGGCGGCATCAATTGAGCCGTTATCCAATTCTTTGATCAGATTTTTCCCCTCATTTTCAATCAGTTGGACGAAAATGTTGGGGTGTTCAGCATTAAAGCCGGAAATAATTTTTGAAATACCATACTGGCTACTGATTGGGACAGTTCCAATTTTGATAGTCGTGGTATTGGAAGATCGATTAATGGCAATTTTATCAAGCATTTGTTCGTATCCGTCCATAATTTTGAGGGCACTTTCATAAAAATCTTCACCGGTTTGTGTGATGACGAGTCGCCGTTTGTTCGTTGTGTCAATGAGTTGGCTGTTCAATTCTGTCTGCATACGTTGCAGTCGTTTTGAAAGTTCGGATTGTGAGATGTTTAATCTGAGTGCAGCTTTTGAAATACTTTTAAACCGATAAACAAATATAAATGCTTGAATGTCTTCAAATGTCATAGCGGTCAATCCTTCTGTATAGTTTTAAGACTCATCTTATTATATCGTTTTTTACTTGGCGATTGGGATCGTTAAATGTGTGCACTCAGTATGATATAGAACAAAAATAGCCGCTTCGGAAAGATTTCCGAGACGGCTATTTTTATGGAAATAAGTGATTTATACGAAATGAATCCCACCATCGACAATAATTGCTTGACCGGTAATGTAGTCAGATTTTGGATCTGCCAAAAATGAAACCAAGTTGGCAACATCAGCTGGTGTTTCTCCTCTAACTAAAGCAATGCTATCAATGTTTTTCTGCAAAGTTTCGCCTATTGGAACGTGGTAGATTTTCGCCATTTCGGCATCAATTTGATCCCACATCTTAGTGAGAACGATGCCTGGTGCGTAGGCGTTTACGGTGATTTTATCCTTCGCTAATTCTTGGGCAGCAACTTGAGTTAAGCCACGGACAGCAAATTTAGTTGCGGAGTATGGTCCGAGTAACTCGAATCCTTCGTGGCCGGCAATTGATGAGGCACTGATAATCTTGCCGCCAGTGCCTTGTTTCTTAAACTGAGTCGCAGATGCTTGAATACCGAATAAAACACCTTTTAAGTTGACACTGACAATTTGGTCGAAGTCTTCTTCAGTCGTATCTAAAATGGTGCCGATCTTGGCAATGCCGGCATTGTTAACGAACACGTCCAGCTTACCAAAGTCTTTTACCACGTGGTCGACTAAATCAAACATGCTCTTCTTGTCTGAAACATCAACGTAGTAGCCCCTTGAATTATTGCCAATCTCTTCAGCAACGTTGCGGGCATTTTCTTCATTTAAATCTGCAACGGCAACACTTAAGCCGTCTTGAGCCAACTGGCGGGCAATTCCTTCTCCGATACCTTGGCCAGCCCCAGTAACAATCGCAATTCTTGTCATAATATTTCCCCCTATTAGGCAATTCGATGCTATGATTCACAAATGATTGAGTAGAATGCCCATTTATGTGAAAGCGATACCATTGCCCACATAATGCACTTTCTATATCGATATTTAATCACATATCGGATGTAAGTACAAACATTGTGAAGGTCGAATTTTGGGGAATATTTTTGGCCATAAAAAAGCCTGAGAACACTATCCTCAGGTAATAATGGGAACTTATTCGTTAGCTTCGTTTTGGCGTGCTCGCCGAGACAACAACCTGCATGTAAATCATCTCCGGTTGTTAACCGCCGTGTCTAAACGTGCTCCGGGGCCACCCGGGGCTCGTTGCACTGTGATTGAAAACGTGCTTCGACGACCGCAAACGGAGTGCGGCGTCTAGCCTACTGGCGACACCCCTCTCCCCTACTGCATAAGGCAAAGCTATCAATAATGAACACAAACCGTTCATTATCGCTACCTTTACCTTATGCTCCGGGGCCACCCGGGTCTCGTCGCACTCTGATTTATATGTACCGCCCAGCTTTCGCCAGGCGTTATTAGGAGTAAGAGCCTACCAGTTTGAACTTGAAAGATATATTGGGGGTAGATCGTAATTCTTGCTTCCGATACTTAATCGTGGAATGCACCGATAGGCTCTCTAACAAGATCAATGCAAGCATAAAGCTTTCATTTAGGTCAAATAGATGGATGTAATCTGCATCCACCATTAATGATAGACTCTTTTTGTTAATGTTCAATGATAATGTTCCTAAAAATCATTTCCAACCTGAAAGCCCTATGAAAACACTATTGTGATGGGGATGAGCGCTTCGACCCAGACTGGTTTATAATCTGTTTTTTAAGCAAACATGGCTTTTAGACTATGGTAAAATTAAAGTAATTTTAGAGAGGTGAGCGCAGTGACGTTACAGTTTGTCTTAGGCAAAGATGGTCTTGACCATCAAGCGAAAATGATTGAAATATTGAAAAGTCAAAAAGTAAAAAATGCCGGCGACCAATTTTTTTATCTAGTTCCCAATCATATTAAATTCGAATCAGAAGTTGACATCTTAAAACAACTCGGGGAGGTTGATGCTGACACAACTGCTCAAAGTGCGGTTCAGGTGCTGTCATTCACGCGATTGGCCTGGTTCTTTTTGCGAAACACGCCAGAATACCAGAAGCAGCGAATCAGCCAGGCTGGCATCAATATGTTGATTTATCAAATCATCGTTGATAACCAAGACAAATTGGTTCTGTTTTCACACGAAATTCATAATCCAGGATTCATTGATCAACTTTCCCGACAAATTCGAGAAATGCAGGCTGGAAACGTCTCACCTGAAAATTTATTGGAAATGTTGGAAAACGACAACAGCACGATTACAAATGATTTGCGTGATAAGCTGCATGATTTTGCCATTATTTACCAGCAATACGTCGAACGGATCGCCAACCAGTATTTTGATAGTCATACGGTCTTGAATTTATTGAGCGATAAATTACTGGATATCGATTTATCCCATTATCACTTCTACATCTCAGGCTTCTCCAAGCTGACAGCCCAGGAATGTGGCCTGGTGCAGGCACTCATTAACCAGTCGGCTTCAGTGACTGTTTCGTTGACCTTGGATCGACCGTATCCAAACGAACTGCCAAAGCAGCCAAATTTGTTCCTGCAATCGGCTAAGCTGTTTCACCAACTGTATGGCTTTGCTGCTGACAACAAGATTCCTTACTTAAAGACCGTTATGGCTGATCAACCACGAATCAGTGACGATATGCAAAAGCTTGAAGATTACTGGATTGACTCAAGTAGTTTAGGCAATCGCCCCGTTGATCAGCACATCGCAAAAGAAAGTATTCAAATCTATCAGGCTGACAGCCTCTATTCAGAACTGGATCAGGTTGCGACCATGATTCACCAAATGGTGGCCTCTGGAAAATACCGTTATGCGGATTTTTTGATCATGACCCGTCATTTGGACGCTTATCAAAACATCTTGGACCCGGTTTTGACAACCCAAGGCATTCCGTATTTTAAGGATATTCAAAAATCAATGGCCGATCATCCGCTTGTAGAACTCCTTGGCGCACTGTTTGATATCTATGACCCCAAGCGACGCCGAAACTACCGCTACGACGATATCATGCGGTTTTTAAAATCTGAGTTGGTGCTGCCGGTCGTCGATGGTCGGGCAATGCCGATCGATGCTTATCGACGGGCGGTTTCTCTGACCGACAATCTGGTTTTGAAAAATGATTTTGCCGACAAGCGCTGGACGCAACAAGAAGACTGGCAGTATGTCTGGTTACCCGACAATGATGAAGGGGAAAGCTCGCCCAAAATTTCTGCCAGTGACCGGGAAATATCCCGCCAGATCAATCTGATTCGCCATATGGTGCGCGATTTACTCCCACAATTTTACCAAAAATTCTACCAAGCAAAAACCAATCGGGATGCGGCGGCGCTTTTATACCGCTTTTTGATTGATGCCGGAGTGGTGGACCGTTTGCAAGATTGGCGCGATGCCGCGACAGATGCCGGGGATATGACCCGATCCAATCAAATCGAACAGGTGTGGCGGACGTTTTGTTCGCTGCTCGACGAGTGTGTTCAAATCCTAGGTGACAAGCCGTTTGTGGCCGAGGACTTCTGGGCGCTTATTTATGCTGGGTTTGAGGGGGCCGACTATTCCCAAATTCCATCAACGCTGGACCAGGTGAGCGTGTCTGAAAGCGGGATGGTTCAGATGAATGATTATAAAGTGACCTTTATGATTGGTGCAAACGACGATAACATGCCCGACCGACTGGTTAACGAGAATTTATTTGGCGATGATGATATTAATCAGCTTCAAAGCTATTTGAGTGACGATCAATATCTGAATGACCCTGCGGAAGTGCAAATGGCCTTTGAACCCTACCTGAACTACCTTGCCTTTATGACGGCGTCTCAAAAGCTCATCTTTACTTATACGAATAAACTAAACGATGAATCGTCTGTGAAACTATCGCCTTATGTTTCACGGATTCAACGCTTCTTCAACTTACCCATTGTTAATAATCCGGCGATTCCTGACGGTCAACACACTGTTCAACCCTACGTTGGCACTAAGCTGGGAACGCTGCATCACTTGATTCAAATTGCTCAAAAAAATTTTAAGGATAATCAGGGCCTCGGACCTGACTGGGCAGCCGTTTTTCAATTGCTAAAAAGTGATCCGGACGTCGGTGAATTAACAAACAAATTACTCGCAAGCATTCATTATACTAACGTCCCACCGAAGCTGGAAACGCCGCTGATTACCGGCTTATATGGGGATGAATTGAACATCTCAATTTCCCAATTGGAAACCTTCTATAAGAACCCTTATGAATATTTCCTCAAATATGGTCTCAGGCTTCAGGAACGCCCTAAATTCGAGCTGTCAACTGCTTCGACGGGAACCTTTTATCATGACGCGATGGATCAAATAACGAAGCAGGTCCATGCCCAAAACATTGATTTGGCAAGCCTAAGCGATGGGGATGTCAAACAACTGGTCGCCCAAACCGTTGACCAAATCGTCCATGACCCGCAGAATTTTGACTACGTTGTCTTGACCAGTTCAAACCGGATGCACTACATTACCACTCAGCTGGAAAAAACGATTCAACAGATGGTTCAAACACTGCGTAATCAACAGACCCTGACTCCGATGCGTCCCCAAAATACCGAGTTGATTTTTGGCCAGCCCAACCAAAAGCAGGCTTTAAGCGGCTTGAGCTTTGATTTGCCGGACAATCGAACGGTTAAAGTTCGTGGTCGGATTGACCGGATTGATTCGATGAGTACCAAAGATAAACGTTATTTTGGAATCATTGACTACAAATCTTCTGATCGAAAATTTGATTTCAATGCAGCCTATGACGGCATTTCGATGCAGTTATTGACTTACCTGGATGTTTTGAAACACAATTTAGCGCGACTCAACCCGGATGACAAAGACGCGGCGATCGCAGGGGCCCTCTACCTGCATATTTTTAATGCGACCTTTAAACCGGGGGAACTGGAAAAGGCTGGCTTTGAAAATGCTTTATTGGCCAAACACAAGTACAACGGCATCTTAGTGAACGATGAAAATCTGGTTGATAATTTGCAACCGGATCTGGCTTCCGGAACCTCGTTGATTTATCCCTATGGCAAGAAAAAGGCCGGTGGGACGACGGCAGCCAGTTCTTTGATTCGCCAAAACGATCTTGAGGCCTTTCTCGAACATACTGAAGCCCTCATCAAGGCTGCGGCAACCAATATTTTTGCCGGCGACATTAAGCTGCGTCCATATCAACAAGGACAAATGACTGGGATGCAGTTTAGTCCTTACAAATCAATTATGAATTTCGACCCAATATTGCCGGATAATCAGTACCGGCGGATTTCCGATGATTCGATGGCGGATGTATTGCGCAAGCTAGGAGGAAAAACTTCTGATGGCATTTAATTACACAAGTGATCAACAAAAAGCGATCAAAGACCGGCCCGAAGGAAACATCCTGGTTTCTGCCTCGGCAGGTTCTGGGAAGACGCGTGTTCTGGTCGATCGAATTATCGATATGGTCAAAAATCAGCAAGTCGATGTTGACCAACTACTGGTCGTGACCTTTACAAATGCGGCCGCCAAAGAAATGAGACAGCGGCGGCAGGTTTCCCTTCGAGAAGAATTTAGTAACGCCCCGGAAGATCAAAAAAATCGCCTGTTGACACAGATTCAAAAAGTTGCGGTGGCCGACATTACGACCATGGATGCCTATTGTCAAAAGCTGGTTGGTCGCTATTACTACCTGCTGGGAATCGATCCCAACTTTCGAATTTTGGCCGATGATACGGAAAAACAGCTGTTAAAAGACCAGGTGTGGGATAGCCTGCGAGAAGATCTTTATGGCCAAGATGACGACGGTTCATTTGCCCGCTTAACTGAAAACTTTTCCAACGATCGGAGTGACGACGGCCTGGCCAATCTAATTTATCGACTGGATGAATTTGCCAACGTTACGGATGATCCGGATGGTTGGTTAGACGACGCGGCTGAGTTCTATGACCTTGGGGAAAAGCCGTTGCTTGAAAGCGACTTTTACCAGCAAAGCATTGCCCCTAAAATCAGCGACGTGCTGGAGAAATTCAAATTAAACGATCAATATATGCTTCAACTTGCACAGCAAGCCGGCTTGGAAAAGGACGAGAAATTTTTAACTAAGCAGCTGCCGTTAATTGATGACTTGAAGAAACAACTGCAAGCCATGTTAGCTTTCGATGATGTCCGAACCACCTTAACAAGTTTTGAGTTCACAAAAATTCCGCAATTACGAAAAGCGGAGCCGGAACAAAAGGCGACTCACGAACAGATTAAGGAACTCAATGAGCAAAACAAGAAAAATCTGCGGGGACTTTGCGCGGATTATTTTTCAATGGATGAAAAAGACAATATCCAACTGATGCAGGCCGCTAAAAAACGCGTGGCAAAGCTGATTTCGGTGGTTAAATTATTCCGTACGTCTTATGAAGCAACCAAAAAGCAGCGCCATTTGATGGAATTTATCGACATCGAACAGGCTGCCTTTCAAATTTTGTCCAGCGATCTCCCACAGGCCGTTCAAGTTCAAGAAAAATTGCGTAATCAATACTACGAGATAATGACCGATGAGTATCAGGATAATAACCGCCTGCAGGACGCAATTTTAAACAAGCTGGCAAAAAAAGACGGCGGCAACCGGTTTATGGTGGGCGACTCCAAGCAGTCGATTTACCGCTTCCGATTGGCGGATCCACAAATGTTTATCAACAAACAACGCGCCTATTCGCTGGCTGATAATCACAACGAGTGAATTACTTTGGCGGACAACTTCCGTTCAGCTGAAAACGTTGATAATTTTATTAATTTGATTTTTGAGCAAATCATGGACCGTGATGTGGGTGAGATTGACTATGCCGACGCCAAGCTAAAATTTGGTGCTAAGTACTATCCAAAAGATTTGAAGGCGGACATTTCAATCATGTTGTACAGTTCAAAGAAGCCGCTGGCACAGTCCGAACCATTACCAGCTGACCAAGTGATTGATGCCGATGAGGGCCAAGTGGAGTTGATTGCCCAAAAAATTCGCCAAATCATTGATAAGGGTGAAAAGATTGCCGATGGGGATGACTATCGACCAGTCACCTATGGCGATTTTGCGGTCATTTCACCGACCCGCAACAGTCAGGTGACCATGTCTCAAATCTTTAAAGCATATGGCATTCCGGCTGAAATTACCGGTGCCAAGAGCTACTTAAAGACCACTGAAATCCAGATTATGCTGTCGCTGTTATCAATTATTGATAATCCCTATCAAGACATTCCACTGGTGGCGGTGTTGCGTTCCCCAATCGTTGGCTTGGACGACAACCAGTTAGCTTACTTACGCATTAATCAAAAAACAGGCAACTATTATCAATCAGTTTTAAAATTTTATCGGGATTACCCAACTTCCGAGCCCAATGATTATGCCCAAGCGATTTATCCGTTGATCGAGCGTTTCTTTAACCAGTTGGATCACTTCAAAGACGTTGCCCAGCAAGACGGTTTAGTGGCGCTGATCTGGGAAATTTACAAGCAAACCGGCTTTTTGGATTACGTTGGCGGCATGCCCGGCGGATATCAGCGCCAGACCAATTTACACGCACTTTATGAACGGGCAGCGGACTATGAGAAAAATGGGTTTAAGGGGCTGTTCCGGTTTGTGCTCTTTATTGAGCGAATGCAGGAACGAGACGATGACCTGGCGACGGCAGTTCCCAATGCTTCTGAAAATATGGTTCATGTCATGACCATTCATGGTAGCAAAGGACTTCAGTTTCCAATTGTCTTTTTAAACGATATTGGCAAGCAATTTAACCCAAAGGATACCCGTGGTTCTGCGATTTTAAACGATCATCTGGGAGTCGGAATTTCATATTTAAATACCGAAACCAGAGAGGTTTTGGAGCCCCTCCAACGCCGGGCAGTCGTCGATGTCACGAAAAATGCCGGCTTGTCAGAGGAAATGCGTAAACTTTACGTTGCGTTAACCCGGGCAGAGCAGCGGCTCTACTTGGTTGGAAAAGTTGATTCACCCAAGGGGACCTCAAAATCGGAAGTGCTTGACCCTCAAAAAGTTGTCACCAACTGGCAGGCCAAGACAGAAGAAACGACTATTTTGTTGCCGATTTCCGAGCGGAATTCTGCCAAGAGTTATCTGGACTGGATTGGACCGGCGATTTCACGGCATCCCGCAATTACTGCTGACTACGGAGACGGTCAGCTGGTGAACCGGCTCGAATCCGATCAAAGCCATTTCAGCTTAAAGTTTTACGATGCTGCGATGATTATTCAAGGTAAGCAGCAGGCGGGCACTCAGGCGCCTGATCCGAAAAAATGGGTTGAAGACCAGGTCGAAACCGTGTCTGCTGACAACGGTAAGGCCAAACAACTTTCTCAAATAATGAATTACCAGTATCCACACGTTCCAGCGACTCAAACAACCGCCTACCAGTCGGTATCAGAAATCAAACGGTTATTTGACGATCCGGATAACGTCCAGCTTGGAAACCTGGCCCGAATTGATGTTAATCAGGTCATTAAGCCCGGTAGATATACACAGCCGAGCCTGGCGACACCAAAATTTGTTGCGGAAAACGGCGATAAAAAGCCCGCACCAACCGAGGTCGGAACGGCGACCCACTTGGTTTTACAACAAGTTGACCTCCAAGATGAGCCAACGATGGAAACAGTGACTGGGCTCATCAATCACCTCGTTAAAACCGGGATTCTGCAAGAAAACGTTGCCCAGGCCATTAATGTCTCTGGGATTCTCAAGTTTTATCGAAGTCCAGTCGGTCAAGTGGTGCTGGCAAATCCGACGAAAACCCATCGCGAGGTGCCGTTTTCACTGTTGATGAAAGCCAATCAGGCCTTTAAAAACTTCGGTGGAAATGAACAGCAACGGATTTTAATTCACGGAATTATTGACGGCTACGTTGAGGCTGACGACGGCGTTTATTTATTTGATTACAAAACGGATCGCTTAACACCTCAGACAACGATTGAGACGATTCGCGACCGTTATGAAGGGCAATTGCGGCTGTATGCCATTGCGTTGGCTAAAATTTTGGGAAAGCCGATTTCCAAGAAGTACTTATATTTGTTATCATCAGATCAACTTGTTCCGGTTCAGTAATTAAAAATATTGATGAGATAGGAGATCTTTCAATGGTTAAATTTAATACGTTACTCGTTCGTGGCGGCCGCCCTAACGACAATACGACGGGTGCTGTCAACGTGCCAATTTATAATTCTTCAACTTTTAGATACCCCAAGTTGGGGTCTGACGTGAAATGGGACTATGAACGTTCTGGAAATCCCACCCGAGATGCGGTTGAGGATGTTTGTGCGGCGCTTGAAAATGGTGATCGGGGCTTTGCTTTCTCCAGCGGGATGGCGGCCATTCACGCGGCATTATCGTTATTTAAGCCGGGAGATCACGTCATCATTGGTGATAATATTTACGGTGGGACTTTCCGGTTGGTCAATGATTTTCTCAAACCGCGTGGTGTTGAATTCACCGAGGTTGATACTCAAGATACCAATGCCGTGGCGGCAGCCTTTCAAGACAAAACCAAGGGTGTTTATTTTGAGCCGGTGACAAACCCGCTTTTGAAAGTCTCAAGTGTCAAACAGATTGCTAAGATTGCACATCAACATGATGCCCTGGTGATTGTGGATAATACGTTCCTGACGCCATATCTCCAACGACCTCTGGATTTGGGGGCTGATGTGGTATTGCACTCCGCAACCAAGTATCTTGGCGGACATTCCGACTTTACTGCCGGAATGATCGTGACGAAAAATAAAGAACTCAGCAATCAAATTTACGCCGTTCAAAACACAATCGGTGCAGTCCTGGCGCCACAAGAGGCGAATTTACTGAGACGGGGCATTCAGACGCTCAATATTCGAATGGACCGCCACATCCAAAATGCTGAGAAAATCATTGCTTATTTAAAAAGCAATCCAAAGGTCACCAAAATCTATTACCCAACCGTTGATCAGACAAGTGACGATTTCAAAATTATCAGCGAGGAGGCCAAGGGCGCAGGTGGTGTTCTGTCCTTTGAAATTAAGGATGGATTGGATGCAGCCAAGTTTGTGAATAGCTTGCAGCTGATCATTT
>NZ_JAXGWW010000051.1:0-12014 GCF_040773105.1 Lentilactobacillus sp. | reverse complement strand
GATTGACCAGACAAAAAAAGATGGGGATACACTGGGCGGCATTATCCGCGTGGTGGCCACTCATGTTCCAGCCGGACTCGGTAGTTATATCAGCTGGGATACCAAGTTGGACGGCAAGCTGGCTGCTGCAGTGATGGGCGTTAATGCGATGAAGGGGGTTGAAATTGGCGATGGCTTCAAAGCGGCGACCAGCTTTGGCAGCCAAGTCATGGACGAAATTGATTGGGATCAAGAAGATGGTTTCTACAGAAACACCGATCACTTAGGCGGATTTGAAGGCGGAATGACCAATGGCATGCCAATTATTGTCAAAGCAGCGATGAAACCAATTCCGACGCTATATAAACCCCTTCAAAGCGTTGATATTCAAACGAAGGAAGTCAAAAAAGCCAGTGTCGAGCGTTCCGACACCACGGCAATTGTGCCGGCTTCAATCGTGATCGAAAGTGTGGTCGCCATTGAACTTGCCAAAGCACTGACGGATAAATTTGATGCGGATAACGTGCAGCGATTGCAGGAGCAACTGACGGCATACCGCGAAGAAATCAAACAATTCTAGGAGGTTCCAATGGTCAATATTAAAAGTCAAACTAATCAAGCACTTCAAGGAAACCTCCAGGGAGGACTGCACGGCGAACTGGCAGTTCCGGGTGATAAAAGTATTTCTCATCGGGGCATTATGTTCGGTGCAATCAGCCAGGGGACCACAATCCTGCGTCATTTCTTGACAGCTGAAGATTGTTTATCAACTTTAAAAGCATTTCAACAGTTAGGCGTTCCAATTGAGCGCGACGGCGAAACCGTCACAATTAAAGGCGTCGGCCTTCATGGACTGAAGCAGCCGGCCGATGCGTTGGATATGGGAAATTCCGGCACAACAACCCGGTTGATAATGGGGTTACTGGCTGGGCAAAAGTTTCAAACAAAATTAGTTGGGGATGCATCGTTATCTAAACGGCCAATGAAACGGGTCAGTGATCCCTTAGGCGAAATGGGAGCCGACATTCGGGTGACCGATGGCCATCTACCAGCGATGATTAACGGGAAATCCTTACATGCGGTGGATTATCACCTCAAAGTTGCCAGTGCTCAAGTCAAAAGCGCACTGATTTTAGCGGCGTTGCAAGCCGACGGGACGTCAACAATTGTTGAAAAGCAGCCAACTCGAAATCACACTGAGATCATGTTAAAGGCATTTGGTGCCAAGGTTGAAACTGAAGCCGACGACGTTACGATTACGGTTCATCCGAACCCAACGATGACTGGTCTGACCCTTAACGTTCCAGGCGACATGTCTTCAGCCGCATTTTTTATCACGGCGGCCAGCCTGGTGCCTCATTCGAAAGTGAAACTCACGAATGTGGGGATGAATAAGACCAGAACGGGGCTATACGACATTTTAAAGCGGATGGGCGGACAGATCACGCTGAGCCACGAGAATCACTCAGGCGAGCCGACTGCGGATCTGACGGTTGAATCTGCGGACTTAAAGCCGGTTGAAATTGGCGCCGATGAAATTCCGGCAGTCATTGATGAATTGCCATTGGTGGCCTTATTAGCAGCAAAGGCAAATGGCGTTAGCAAAGTCACCGGCGCAGGTGAGCTCCGAGTGAAGGAAACGGATCGAATCGCGGCAATTGTCGATGAATTTACCAAGTTGGGAATTGCGATTAAAGATTTGCCGGACGGTTTTATCATCGACGGCAGTCAGCCTTGGCACGTCACTGATTCGCATTTGGATAGTCATGGTGATCATCGAATTGGCATGGTTTTGGCAGTTGCGGCACTGCTCGTCAAGGAACCATTGACCCTCAAGGGCGCTGACAGTATTAACATTTCGTACCCGCAGTTCTTTGATGATTTAGCGACACTAATATAGGAGGTCAACACAATGACAATGGTTTTAATCAGCGGCTTGGGGCTAATCGGCAGTTCAATCGCGCGAATTATGCGAGAAAGTCAAACGGACGTTGAGATTATTGGGGCTGATCCGGATGATGATGCGGCGGCGTTTTTGCTTAGCCGGCAAATTATCAACAAGCACGAACCCTTTTCTCAAGCAGCACCAAAAGCAGACGTCATTGTGTTAGCCGGACCGGTGTCGGTGATTATCGCGCAAATTGAAACACTGGCGCATCTTTCATTAAAGTCAAACCTGTTAGTGACTGACGTCGGCAGTACCAAGGTTGAAGTGATGCAAGCGGCCGAAAATTTACGCAGACAAGGAATTGGATTTTTAGGTGGTCACCCGATGGCTGGATCGCATTTGGTCGGCGCTCAAAACGGGACAACACAGTTGTTCTCCGGTTCTAAATACTTTCTGGTAACCGGTTCACAAACCAAGCAGCAACTTTCCGAATTTCAGAAACTAATGAAAGCTGGCAATGTTGATTGGACGATGATTGACGCGCAAACCCATGACAAACTGGTTAGCGAACTGAGTCACGTACCGCATGTCATTGCGGCGACTTTGGTCAACACCGTCGCCGATAGCGTTGGTAATGATCCGGTTGGCTTGACCGCAGCCGCCGGTGGTTTTAAAAGTACCACCAGAATCGCGGCATCGGATCCGAAAATGTGGACGGCCATTATGATGAGCAATTCTGAGGAAATTAGTTCAGAAATTGCCGATTTTAAGCGAGAATTGACTGAATTTCAGCAGGCGATTTCAAGCCGAAATGAAGAGAAAATTATTGCTACGTTTACCAAGGCACAGAAGATTCGCAAATCATTAGACGAATAGGGAGTGGGCTTATGAGAGCAATATTAGTTGGATTTATGGGCAGCGGCAAGACGACGGTTGGTCATTTGTTGGCCGCCAAAATTGGGGTTCCTTACCATGATCTGGATGATATCGTGGTCGCAAATGCAGGCAAGTCAATCAAACAGATTTTTGCCGAAGATGGAGAAGCTGTCTTTCGTCAATTAGAGCACCAGGCGCTGGAAGCCGCAATGGATGATGACGGCATTCTTGGGACTGGCGGTGGCACACCAATTCAACCCAATAATTTTGAGATGCTCAAACAAAGCGACGTTCCAGTCGTGTTGCTTGATGTTTTGCCGGCAACCATTTTTAATCGTCTCAAAGATGACACGGACCGGCCACTTGCCAGACAGTTGGGACTGGACGGCTTGGTTGATTTAAAAGGGCAACGTGACCGTAAATATGAACAGGTGAGTGACTTCCGAGTCGCAACCGATAATCTGTCTCCATTGGAAGTGGTTGAGGCAATTCGGACACATTTATTCATTCAACTATAGGTGGAGGTAATCAGATGATTGATGGACACACAAAATTATTTGGCTTTTTGGCACATCCGGCAGCCCACAGCTTGTCGCCGCTAATTCATAATACCAGCTTTAAAGTATCCGGGATTAACGGTGCCTATCTGGCGTTTGATGTGACTTCTGATGGCCTTCCGGCTGCATTGGATGCGATGCGCGTTATGGATATTGGCGGCTTTAATCTTTCGATGCCACTCAAAACCGATGTCATTGCTTTCTTAGACGAAATCACGCCCAGAGCCGAACGCCTGCACGCGGTTAATACGGTTGTCAATCGCAACGGTCACTTAGTGGGTGACAGCACTGATGGCCAAGGATTCGTTGATGCACTAAAACAAGAAAACGTGAGACTTGAAGATAAAACAATGACCGTTTTAGGAGCTGGCGGTGCCGGCCGGGCGATTATCTCAGCGGCGATCGATGCCGGCGTCAAAAAGATCTATGTCTTTAAACGCCACAATGCGACCTTTGCCACACTTAAAGCACAGCTGGAGAATTGGTCGGATGTCGTTTCGGTGCTTCCATATGAGGACGTTGTCAACATGCAACGGGCAATTGCGGCCAGTCAAATTGTTGTCAATGCGACCAACATCGGGATGGCCGGTGACCAGGCCAGTCCAGTGACAGATGAAGTGATGCAACAGTTTGGCCCTCAGCACGTGGTCGTGGACGTTATCTACTTTCCATTAGAGACGCCGTTTCTTAAAGCGGCCGCAAAACAGGGGAGCCATACATACAATGGGATTGGGATGCTGGTTAATCAAGCTGCGGGATCGTTTTTGGAATGGACGGGTCAGCAGATGCCGATCGACCAAGTGATTACGGCGGTCAACCAGGCTGTCAGGAAACGTGTCAAATCTTAAAACTGTGTTCGCCGACAACTCGTTGTTTATCCGTTATAATGGACTATGAACTTAATTGAATACTAAGATAACATTAGGGGAGCCATTTGGCTGAGACGGAATTCGTTCACGGACCCTTCGAACCTGATCTGGTTAGCGCCAGCGTAGGAAAGATGTTTTTAAAGCGAAAAAGGCCTCCTTTTGTTATCAAACAAAGGGAGGTTTTTATATGCGCAACCATACGACCTATAAGATGGTCTTAACTGCAATTTTGTCGGCGATTGGCGTCGTTGGCGGCAGTATGTTTGAATTTACGGTCGGAGTTGCCAAAGTGGCCCCGATGCAGCATTTGATTAACTTGGTGTCGGGCGTGCTGGTGGGGCCGTGGTGGGCGGTCACCCAAGCATTCATAACGTCGCTGATTCGAAATTTATTGGGAACCGGGACAGTCTTGGCCTTTCCCGGCAGTATGATTGGGGCCTTTTGCGTCGGCTGGCTGTTCCAGAAAACGCAAAAGCTGATTGTAGCGGCCCTGGGAGAATTAATTGGAACGGGCATTTTAGGGGCGATTGTCGCCTATCCGATTGCGCAGTGGCTGATGGGCACAACCGGTGCTGTATACCTGTTTATTCCCAGCTTCTTCTTAAGTGCACTGGTTGGCGTGATTTTTGGATACATCATTTTAAAGGCAATTTGGAAACGGATTATCGTGCCACAACAGGATAAGCTCGGAATCGGCAAGAAGTAATCAGGGCTTTTGGAAGGTTTCCCGGTAGTGGAATTTTCCGGGAATGATATTTCGGGTATGCCAATTTCGTGGGAAATTGACAAGTGTTTCGGCATGCAGGACGGCCGCATAACCTAATTCGACTTTCGGCAGCCAAATACTCGTCAATGACGGTGTCAGATAGGACGCAAACTCCAAATCGTCGTAACTAATGAGCTTGAGATCCTTGCCTGGAACCACATTGTGTTTGGCCAGCCCTTTCATGACGCCGATTGATAGCGGGTCCGACGCCACTATCAGACCATCGATTTTGTGCCCGTATTGATTTAATAGCGTGTCTGTTGCATCCATGGATTGCTTCGTAGTCCAATTAGTCAGCTTGATGATGGGGGTTCGGTTGTTATCCTGACACCATTTTTTATAAGCACCGGTTCTGGCATCTTCGACAGTGACGCCGGATTTGCCGTCTATGTCAACCTCATGTCGGTTGCCGCCAATAAAGGCGATGGATTTGCTGATCCGGCCCATTTCGTCAAGTGCTCGGGTTGTTAATTCAGCCAAATTGGTATCGACAATATCGACTTGGTCATGGTCATAACTGCCGCCGTCGACAACGACCAAATTGGGGTTAACCGCTTTAATGGTTTTAATGGCGGCTTTTGAAATTGTGCCGACAATAATGACCGCATCGTACCCTGCAAATCGGTGTGGATCAATACTTTTATCTGGTCGGATCACACGGGCGATGTTAATGTGGCGGGAATTTGCCGCTTCGTAAACGCCGCGGCGAACAAAGCGCCAATATTCGTCGCGCGTTTCTTCTTCCAAGCTTAAAGTCGTCATCAACACAAAATTAAGCTGATTTTTAGATTGCTTGGGTTCCAGCGAATATTTGTAGCCCAATTTGTCTGCGACTTGGCGGACCTTATCGCGCGTTTGCTTGGCAACATACTCACTTTTTTCGGGGCTGAGCGCACGCGATACCGTTCCCGGCGAGACATGCGCCAGCTTAGAAATGTCCTTGATTGTAGCCATGTTCATTCACTCCTCAATTACAAAAGTTAAGACACTTAAATGCGATTAAATGTTTTAATAAATATTTCCACAGTTTTAATAAAATTAATTGACAATTTAACTGTAAACGTTTACATTCTAGATAGCAATTATTTTTTAAAATTTATTTTTGGAGGCAGAAATTTATGGCAAGTAACAACACTGTTACAACTGGTCGCAGGCTAACTTCACGACTGTCGTACTCATTTGGTGCGTTCGGTCATGACATGTTCTATGCGACGTTGTCAACATACTTTATCATGTTTGTTACCTCTCACTTGTTCGACAAGAGCGCGGGTGGACAAAACGATAAAATGATTTTCTGGATTACAACGATTATTTCGCTCTTGCGATTTGTTGAATTGGCAATTGATCCATTTATTGGAAATACGATCGATAACACCGAAACCAAGTGGGGCCATTTTAAACCTTGGATCCTCGCTGGTGGGACGATCGGTTCGATTACATTAGCTATTTTATTCACCAACATGGGTGGCTTGAACCAATCAAACCCATTGCTTTATCTCTTGATCTTTGCTGTTTTGTACATCACCATGGATATCTTCTATTCATTTAAAGATGTTGGTTTCTGGTCAATGATTCCAGCAATTTCGTTTGATTCAGCTGAACGTGAAAAGACGGCAACCTATGCCCGTGTTGGGTCAAACATTGGTGCCAACATCGTGGGTGTGATCGTGATGCCTTTGGTTGTCTTTTTCTCAATCAACGCCAACCATGGTCAAGGTGATTTGCGAGGCTGGTTTGCATTTGGTGCCATCATCGGATTGATTTCATGGTTATCAGCCGTTGTTGTTGCCATGGGAACTAAAGAAAATGATTCATTGCTTCGTAAGAATACTGAAAAGACTCGGATGCGTGACGTGTTCAAGGTTTTGGCACGAAATGACCAGTTAATGTGGTTATCGCTGACATATGGCCTGTACACTTCAGGCATTGCCATTACCAACTCTTTGGAACTTTACTACTTCACGTACATCATTGGAAAGCCTGGCGAATTCTCTGTATTGGCATCATTGAACATGGTGATTGGTGTTATTTCAGTATTGCTATTCCCACCATTGGCTCAAAAATACAGTCGTCGTAACGTTTTCTTCCTATCAATTAGTATCATGGTAGTTGCGATTATCTTATTCACCTTTGCGGGAACATCATTACCACTAGTTCTGCTCGCCGCAATTCTCTTCTACATTCCACAACCACTTATCTTCTTGGTTGTTTTGATGATTTTAAGTGATTCCGTTGAATACGGTCAGTTGAAATTTGGGCACCGTGATGAATCCTTAACCCTGGCTGTTCGGCCGCTGCTTGATAAATTAGGTGGTGCGCTTTCCAACTGGGTTGTCGGAATTGCCGCTGTTATGGCTGGCATGACCGCCGGTGCGACTGCAAGTGATATTACCACTCGGGGTCAAATTATCTTCAAGATGTTTATGTTCGGCGTTCCAGCGATTCTGATTTTGAGTGGAACGTTCATCTTCTTCAAGAAAGTTACTTTGGATGAAAAAGAACACGCCAAGATTGTTGATGAACTTGAGAAGACTTGGAATGAGCATTTGGAAACGAATGGTGAGGAATCAATGGCTGATATTGCCAAAGAAGTTGCTAAAGAAACAACTTACAAGGCACCAATCAGTGGTTCTATGCTCAAATTATCAGAAGTTTCTGACAAGAACTTTGCCTCCGGTACGATGGGTAAAGGACTTGCCATTAAACCAACGGATGGCAAAGTTTACGCGCCATTTGACGGAACGGTTGAAGCAACCTTCCCAACCCGACACGCGATTGGCTTGCGTTCGGATAATGGCATCCTAACTTTGATTCATATCGGAATTGGCACGGTTGAAATGCGTGGGACCGGATTTGTTCAGTATGTTCAAAAGGGCCAACACGTTGCGCAAGGCCAAGAATTGATTGAATTCTGGGATCCGGCAATTAAGAAGGCTGGTTACGATGATACTGTGATGGTTGTGATTAATAATTACAAGGACATCAAAGACTTTAATTACGTCGTTGAATCCGGTGATATTACTCATGGTGACGATTTGCTCACATTATCGACACCGGAAGCTTCAGACGATAACGATCAAAAATAACGCTTAACAAACACTGAAAAGGGATTGATAAACGTGGCAATTAGAATTGAGGATCAGAATCTTCTGTTTCATTTACAGACGGACCACACCAGTTATATCTTTCACGTAATGGAAAATGGGGAACTTGGCCAGATTTATTATGGCAAACGGGTTCACTCGAAGCCTTCCTATGATAACTTGACGACAAAAGAGTGGCATAATGCTGCCACAGTTTGGCGCCTTGATCATAAGGATGTTCAACCGCAAGTACTCAAGCAGGAATATGCCAGCTTGGGGAAAGGGGACTTCCGTTACCCGGCTTATCAAGTTACCCAAGAAAATGGCAGCCGAATTACTGAATTCAAGTATGAAAGTTACGAATTGGTTGACGGCAAGAAGCGTTTGGCGGGGCTTCCGTCCACGTTTGACGACAATCATGATGATGCCCAGACGTTAACCATTGCGTTGAGAGATCAATTGCTGGGGCTTGTGATGCACCTGAACTACACGATTTTTCCTCATCAAGATGTCATTATCCGCAGTGCGGAGTTCCAAAACCAGGGAAACGAAAAATTAACTTTGAATTCAGCTGCCAGTGCCCAACTTGATTTACCGGATGCCGACTATGATTTCATCCAGTTCTCGGGCGCCTGGTCGCGTGAACGACACATGATCAGAACGCATCTTCGATCAGGTGTTCAAAGCATCGGCAGTCTTCGTGGGACGTCCAGTCATCAACAAAATCCATTTGTGATGTTGGCTCGGCCCAACACTGATGATGCTAGCGGTTCGGTCTTTGGTTTCAATCTGGTTTATTCCGGCAACTTTTCCGATCAGGTCCAAGTTGACCAATATGACGCCAGCCGCGTACTGGTGGGAATTAACCCGGAAGAGTTTGCTTGGAATCTCAAGCCTGGTGACAAATTCCAGACGCCTGAAGCGGTCTTGAGTTACACAGATGCCGGAATGAACCAACTAAGCCAGCAAATGGGCGCGTTCTATCAGAATCATTTGGTTAATCAGCGCTTTGCCCATGAGCAACGACCAACGCTCATTAACAATTGGGAAGCTACTTTCATGGACTTTGATGAAGATAAGTTACTGAGCTTTGCGACCACGGCCAAGAAGTTGGGACTGGAAATGTTTGTCCTGGATGACGGCTGGTTTGGTCACAGAAACAACGATGACAGTTCATTAGGGGATTGGTTTGTGAATGAACCAAAATTTCCGAGTGGCTTTGGCACCTTTACCCAAAAAATCCACGACTTGGGATTGAAGTTCGGCTTGTGGTTTGAACCGGAAATGATTTCAATTGACAGTGAATTGTACAAAGAGCATCCGGATTGGTTGATCAACGCACCCGGCCGGCACGCATCGCCGGAACGGCAACAGTTTGTTCTTGATATGACCCGACCGGAAGTGGTGGACTACCTCTTTGATGCAATGAGCAAGATCATTGATTTAACCAAGCTGGATTATATCAAGTGGGATATGAACCGCAATATTACTGAGACGTATAGTCCTCACTTGAGTGCTGCTGATCAGCTGGAAATGCCGCACCGATACATTCTGGGTGTTTACCAACTTTATGAGCGCTTGGTAAAAGCTTACCCGGATGTGTTGTTTGAATCCTGCTCATCAGGCGGTGGTCGGTTTGACTTGGGGATGATGTATTATGCCCCACAAGCCTGGACCAGTGATGATACCGATGCCGTGGAGCGGATGTTGATTCAGTTTGGCACCTCATACGGTTACCCACAAATGATGATGGGGGCTCATGTTTCGGCAGTCCCTAATGATCAGGTTGGCCGGATCACATCGTTGAAAACCCGTGCGTCCGTTGCCTACTTTGGTGATTTTGGTTACGAGTTGGATATTACCAAGATGTCGCCCGAAGAACAGCAACAGATTAAAGAACAGACCGCGTTTTACAAGGAACACCGACAACTCTTCCAGTTCGGTAAGTTCTATCGAATCGATAATCCATTTGCCAACGGCGGCAACGTGATGAGCTGGGAAGTCGTGAGTGATGATAAACAGCATGCGATTGCTGCTCGTTACCAGATTTTGAATCGACCAAATACCGGTTACATCCGCCTGTATCTAGCAGGGCTTGATCCTGACACCAAGTACACGGTTAATGGCGGCAATGAACAATTTTACGGCGATGAGCTGATGAACGCCGGACTCTTCGTGAGTGATATTCTGCATGAAACCCACGGAACGGATCAGTCAGCTGACTTTAATTCGAAGTTGTTTGTGATTGATGCCGTGAAGTAAATTAAATTCGTTCAGAGTAAAATAATACCCTGGCAAGTAAAGGTCATCTCTACTTGTCGGGGTATTTTTTGTCTATTACACGACCGATCTGAAGTCAAAAATGGATGCGTAAGATTGGCTTTGCTATTGAAATTAAGGGGATGGCAATGAATAACATTCCTAAATGTTTCATCACTTAATTCAAAGTGATTTCAATTCTTCCTTTCTTGTTCAGCCATAAAAGTTGTACTATAGAATGAGTGACTTTTATTAAGAAAGAGGAGAATACCTTGTCTAAACGCGATATCCTGATTGTGACCTGTGCGCTGTTGCTATCAAACGCAATGAGTGGGCTGGATAACACAACCATCAATACTGCATTACCAGCTATTATATCCGATCTCCACGGAATTGAATTAATGGGGTGGATTGTCGCCGTCTTTTTGCTTGGGACTGCGGTTAGTACACCTTTATGGAGTAAATTAGGTGAGCACATTGGCAATAAACGCAGCTATCAGTTGGCCGCAACACTATTTGTCATTGGGTCATTTTTACAGGGGATGGCGCCCAACATTGTTTTTTTAATTCTCGCCAGAACGTTGATGGGAATTGGGAATGGCGGAACCGTTTCGCTACCCTACATTATCTATGCCAAAATGTATCAAAATCCGCGCAAACGAATGCAGGTCCTTGGCTTTGTCTCTGCCAGTTACAGTATGGCAACGATCATTGGTCCATTGGTTGGCGGATATATCGTCGACACATTTAGTTGGCACTGGGTCTTTTACTTAAACGTCCCAATTGGCCTGATTTCAATTATCCTGGTTCAAATTTATTACAAAGTCAATCATGAAACTCGGCAAACACGAGCGGTTGATTATCGAGGCGCGATCATGATGACCGTCGGATTAGTCAGCCTGCTTGCCGGAATTGAAATGATTGGAAATGCCAACCTTTTGCTTGTTCTGGCAGTGATTGGATTTGCGATTGTGGTATTAGTTGTCATGGCGGTACTCGAAGAGCAGGTTGATGACCCGATTATTCCAAGCCGCTTATTTAAGAACTTGCCATTGATGATTGATTTTGTCCTGTTTACGCTGATTTGGGGAGCGTTTATCGCTTTTCTGATTTATAGTCCAATGTGGGCCCAGGGGTTATTGGCAACCTCGGCCTTAATTGGTGGGGCCACTCAGATTCCTGGCGCCTTTACGGATTTTCTGGGATCAGAAATCGTCGCCCCAATTCGAAACTTCTTGTCGCCACAGCGGGTGATTGCCATGGGAATTATCATGCTGATGATTTCGTTTATCATCATGGTGATTTCCGGCGTGCAGACACCCTATTGGGTCTTGCTGATTGCCGGGGCTTTTGAAGGTTTTGGTAATGGGGCGTGCTTCAATGAGCTGCAGGTTAAGGTTCAACAAGATGCCGATCCAACTGATATCCCAATCGCAACGTCGTTTAGTTTTTTGATACGGATGTTAAGCCAGGCGTTTACGGCTTCGATCTTCGGTATCATCATGAACAATGCGTTACGTGATGGGGTTAGTAAGTCCGGCGGTTCAATCACGATGAAGATGATGAACGAGTTAAGTGACGCATCCAGCAGTGGCGCATTGCCACACCACTTGTTACCGCAAATGCGGGTAATATTGTTTAACGGGCTTCATAACATTATGTGGCTGTCGTTGATCTTGATGATGATTTCCTTGCTGATTAACATTTGGGCGCAGAAGTTGGAACATGATAAGTTTT
>NZ_JAXGWW010000050.1:0-12354 GCF_040773105.1 Lentilactobacillus sp. | reverse complement strand
TTTACATAGAAGTATATCAAAAATCATAGATCTTGGACAGCTTCTTAGAGGAGATGACGAGCTGATGAGCAAGTTGATGACTAACAAAAAAATGAGTCCAGTGGCAAAAATGATATGGTGGGCCTTTGGAATTGCAATTATTATCTATGTGATTTTGATGGTAGCTGGGGTTGGAGAAAAAAGTCTAAATGAGTGGATTCAATTGCCACTAATTGTGAGTTTCGCCGGGCTGATTTATACAGTTAATTGGCGACAGCTGAATCGTTCTTTATCTAAACCCGCCATAATCTTGGGAATTATTTTCTTGACTTCGCTGATTGTACCCAATATATATAGCTTTGTTCAGGGATTTATTCAAGGAATGGCTGAATAATGTGATGTTTTCTCTAGAAGATAGGATCATGTTTCAAATTAATAATAAGGAGATATCGAAAGCAACTACAACTTCGATATCTCCTTATTTTATTACGGTTATAATACCATCTCAGCAGATATCATGAAGACTCCCCCGAAGTACGACAAGAGCCCTTTTTTAGAAAAATAAACACCGGCAAAAGAAAAAAGGCCACCGATTATAAATAACAAATGGAACTAATGGCGCATTTAAGTTTCTCCTATACTATGCAATTACTATTTTCTCAAGTTATAGCATAATCAATCCCACTTTATATGAAACCCAATCAAATATTTACAAACAATATCATTTTTTACTTTCAATTTACATTAATGAAGCGGGCAATTTACATTGAACCCCCACAATAATGTTTGTAACGAAATAAATGATTTTGAGGTGAGATATTTGTCAATTACTTTAAGAAACGTCCGTAAAGATTACGACGCCCAAACAGATGTCCTGGAGGATATTTCGGTAAAGGTTGAGACTGGCGAGTTCTTCGTCATCGTCGGCCCTTCCGGATGTGGGAAAAGTACGCTGCTCAGAATGATTGCGGGCTTGACGCCAATTACAGCAGGCGAGGTCAGTATCGACGATAAGGTCGTCAATGACTTGCCACCTAAGGCTCGAAAATTAACGATGGTCTTTCAAAACTATGCCTTGTTCCCATTCATGAGTGTTTGGGACAACGTTGCGTTTGGCTTAAAGGCGCGCAAAATGGATCAATCAGATATTAAACAACGCGTTGATAAAGCACTTAAAATGGTTAATTTGACAGAACTGGGTAAACGCAAGCCCCGTGAACTATCCGGCGGTCAACGACAACGGGTGGCACTTGCCCGTGCGGTTGCCAGTGATGCCAAAATTTGTTTGATGGACGAACCATTGTCCAACTTGGATGCCCAACTCCGAATTAAAATGCGTCAAGAAATTTACGCACTGCAAAGAAAACTTGGGCTGACGTTAATTTATGTAACCCATGATCAAGTGGAAGCAATGACCATGGCCGACCACATTATGGTGCTCAACGACAAACACGTGCAGCAAATTGGCACGCCAAGCGAAATTTACCAAAACCCAGCCAATGACTTCGTGGCAAAATTCTTTGGGACACCACAAATTAACATTTTATCAGCCAAACGTTCCAAGACTGATCATCACGTATTGAACGTTTCATCAGACTTGGAAATTGCCCTTGATCAAGAAGTACCGGCAGAAGATATCAAAATTGGGATTCGCCCAGATGATATGAAAGCTGAAGCCGCGGACAGCATCGAATCCAACGCAGTCGTTAAAAACACTGAATTTCTGGGAGACGAAACAATTGTCTACGCCACGCTTAATAGTGGAGAGAACATTCACGTTGTTGTTCCCGGCCAAGTTAACTACCGAATCTACCAACCAATCAAAGTTAGTGCAGATTCCAACTTGATGTTTTTTGATGCAAAAGGCGATCGATTAAACATTTCTAAGGAGGCTTATGTACATGCTTAAATCACCAGCACAGAGTACGCCGACCACGCCGCTTTCGGTTGAAAAGACGAAGAATAAGCTGAAAGCCCAGGAAGCTCATTTTTACTTAAATGCCAAGGATAAGTATTTTGCTTGGATATTCTTGGGACCTTCACTATTGATCTTAGGCGTTTTCGTTTTTTACCCAATGTTTCGGACCCTTTACCTGAGTTTATTTTTAACCAATACTGTCGGCAAGGCCACGGTGTTTGTTGGTCTCTCCAATTATATTAATTTGCTAACCTCAGCTGATTATATCTCCAGTGTTGGAGTTACGCTCTTCTATGTATTTGCAGTGACCATCATCACGATTGCGTTAGGGCTATTGTTGGCCAACCTGGCAAGCAAACGCCTTCCTGGAATTGGGATTTTTAGGACATTATTTTCGGCGACCATGGGAGTCTCAGTCTCCGTTGCCGCTATCTTCTGGCTATTCATTTTTAACCCGTCAACTGGGTTCTTGTCCTTGATCAGTACCTGGATGCATTTGCCGCAAATCCCCTGGTTAACGAATCCGACTGCAGCGATGTGGGCAGTCATTATTACCACCGTTTGGATGAACCTGGGCTTTACGTTCTTGATTTTACTTGGCGCAATGTCCTCAGTTCCAACCACGTTGTATGAAGCAGCCAACATTGAGGGGGCTTCTTCTCGGTTCCAGTTCTTCCACATCACAGTGCCATCAATCTCGCCAACCTTGTTCTTCGTATCCATCATTACCTTGATTGAATCATTTAAGAGCTTTGGTCTGATTGATCTGATGACAAAGGGTGGCCCAACGAACGCAACAAATATGCTGGTCTACCGTATTTACAAGGATGCCTTTTACAGCGGTAATTATGCTCAGGCAAGTGCCGAGTCCATTATTCTCACAATTATTATCGCTGCCTTCACATACCTTCAATTCAAAGTCTTAGAAAAGCGGGTGAATTACTAATGGATATCGTCACAAAGCCGAAGTTGTCCCGGCGAATTTGGGATTATGCACTACTGACAATTCTCGCAATTGTGGTTTTAGCACCGTTTCTGATCGGTCTGTGGACCAGCTTTTTACCAACAATGCAAATTGCTCAGGGAAATTTCTTGAGCACCAAAGTTTCCTTCCAGAACTATATTGATGCCTTTACGCAAACGCCAATTCTCAGGTATCTGGGAAATAGTCTGGTGATTTCAACGGCTACCATGATTGCCCAACTGATCTTTTGTTCGATGAGTGCTTACGCATTTGTCTTCTTGAAGTTCAGGGGTCGTAAATTCTTATTTGGTTTATTTTTGGCAACGATGATGCTGCCGTTTGAAGCTGAAATCATTCCCAACTTTCAAACAGTTAAAGCAATGGGCCTGTTAAACAGCTACTCAGTAATGGTGATTCCATTTCTAACATCAGCTTTTGGTGTTTTTATGCTCCGTCAGTCATTTATGCAGATGCCAATTGAGTTAAAGGAAGCCGCTGATATTGAAGGGCTCGGGCACTTCCAATTTTACTGGAAAATGGTGCTACCGTATAACCGAATCCCACTGATGACTTTGGGTGCCTACAGCTTCTTGGGCGCTTGGAATCAGTACTTGTGGCCAATGCTGACCACCTTCAGTAATGATTTTCGCCCGGTTCAAAACGGATTGCGTCAACTACAATCTGAAGAGACATTTAACGACTGGGGTATGATTCAAGCTACTGCAGCGATCGTGGTCATTCCAACTTTAATTGTCCTTTTCATCGGACAACATTACTTCAAGTCAGGTGTGAATGAAGGTGCTGGTAAATGATGAAAAAATTGACAGCATTCCTCAAAGCATATGCGTTACCGATTTTTGCGGTTTTTGCCATTGTCTTGGGTATCGTTTTTGTAAATGGCTCCAAAAATGCCACCTCTGCCAAGGCTGGTCGCACACCAGTTGTTTTCTGGAATGAAATGGGTGGCCCGGCTGAAGTTGCACTTGATAAACTAGTGGATGATTTTAACAAGTCACAAAACAAGTATGAGGTGATTCCTCAATACCAAGGGGCTTATGATGAAGCGGTTCAAAAGATTATCCAAAGTCACGGAACGAGTGCGTCGCCTGCATTATTCCAGTCGTTTGATATTTCAACCGCACAAATGATGCACAGTAAGTACACCACCCCTGTTCAGAAGTTTATTGATGAAGACAACTATGATGTCAGTGACATTTCACCTGTTGCCCGATCGTTTTACTCAAACAAGGGTAAGCAGCTGGCCATGCCGTTTAATACGTCACAACCGGTGTTATACTACAACGCATCATTGTTCAAAAAGTATGGTGTAACGCCACCTTCCAAATCACCAAGTTATAGTGAGGTCACCCGAGCAGCTAAAGAGCTTTACGAAAAGTCTCATCACAAGGTTAAGGGGATGACGATGGAGATTTATGGCTGGCTGATGGAAGAAGCCCTTGCCAACGCCCATACGTCACTCATCAATAACGGTGATGGTCATACGGGAACGCCAACTAAGATTAATTTGAATAATCCAACGACTAAAAAGTTTTTGAGCTGGATTCGAACGAATATTAAATCCGGCGACTTCGTCAACTATGGCTCTGGTTCGAGTGCCGAAAACAACGAAATTGCCGCATTCCTGGCAAATAAGTTGGGTATCTTTGTTCAATCATCAGCCTACATCAGTCAGTTAACGACCGGGACCAAGAACAAGCTGGGTATTTCATACTTCCCACATCCAGATGGTGTTAAAGCCAATGGTGTCGGGATCGGTGGTGCGGCTCTGTGGATTTCAAATGACAAGCCTAAAAAGACGCAACGAGGTGCATGGGAATTCATCAAATTCGCCGAAAAATCCAAGAATCAAGCTGAATGGCAAAAGGCCACCGGCTACTTGGCTTTGAACAAGAACTCACAGAAGGAAAAAGTCTTGCAAGACTTGTACAAAAAGATTCCTTCTGCCAAAGTTCCTGGCGAGCAGTTGGCCAGTGCCAAGCCAAATAACACCAACTCCGGAATTTTGATGGAGGGGATGCAGTTGACTCGTGAACTGGAAGAAACGGCGATGGAAACCGTTTATGACGGTGGTAATATCAACAGCGCATTAAACACCGCTAATAAAGCGATGAATGCGAACTTAAAGACGACCAACAAAGCAAATGGCAGATAACTTCCATTAAGGCATGAAGACGTCTTGAAGGGAAGTTGATTAAGAGAGTTGAAGGACTGAAAGGAAGTCATAATATTGACTAATAGAACACTGATTTTTGGACACCGCGGGTACCCATTTAAATTCCCCGAAAATTCTTTAAAGGGGTTCAAATACGCCATTGATCATGGTATTGGCGGCTTAGAATTTGACGTTCACCTGACTAAAGACAATGTTCCCGTCATCATGCACGATGAAAAGATTAACCGAACGACAGACGGTAGCGGACTGATTCGTTCGTATACTTTGAAGGAACTTCAACAGTTTCATATGCGGGATGGCGAGACCATTCCGATGCTAAAAGACCTGTTGTCATTGGCCGTTCACCGTCCAGTACATTTGAACCTTGAGTTCAAGACCAACAAGATTCATTATCCAAACATTGAGCAAATCGTTCTTGACTTGGTTAAGCAGTATGACTTGACGTATCCGGTGATCTACTCCTCGTTTAACCTGGATTCATTAAAGAAGGCTTACCAGATTGATCCAAGCCAACAATACTGCCTGTTGTCCGATCACGTGATTAAGGATGCTAAAGCCCTGATCATCAAGGAACACCTCGCCGGACTTCACTTGAGTCACTATCAGCCGTTAGCAAACGTTGATGAGCGGATTTGGACGGTGGATGATCCAAAGACGCAAGAGAAGCTGCTGGCGGATCACGTTGCCGGAATTATCACAGATAATTTTGAGCAGGCGATTCGGTTGAAGAATCGTCCAGTTGCAATGTAACTTTGTACGTTTTGAATTAAGGAACTGTATTTTGGTTCCTTTTTTTGTTGGTTTGGGATTTGGTATTAAAAGTGTTGACAATTAAAATTAAGCGGATATAATAGTTAGCATGCTAATTAATTGGGGTGCTATGTGACTTTTTAATGCACAAACCCCACATATAGTTAGCATGCTAATAAAAGCTTAATGGAGATGAAGAAATGTTTAAACTACTAAAACGACTTAATAAGCGAGAATATGCCATGATCGCAATCAGTACGATATTCATCGCCATTCAAGTATGGCTTGAATTGAAAATTCCTGATTATATGACCCAAATTACCACTGCTTTGGGAACTTCAGGAAGTACGACAACGGATATTTTGGATCCTGGATTAAAAATGTTGGCTCTTTCTATTCTGAGTATGTGTTCGGCAATTATTGTCGGTTACTTTGCCGCACACGTTGCTGCTGGATTTAGTGCCAGAATTCGGGGCAAAGTCTTTAACCAAGTGATGGATTATTCAACTGAAGATATTAATCAGTTCTCAATTCCAAGCTTGTTGACCCGGTCAACAAATGATATTACTCAGATTCAAACATTCATTGCAATGGGGATGCAAGTTATCATTAAAGCACCTATCACGGCAGTATGGGCCATCACGAAGATTGCAAATAAAGGATGGCAATGGACTTTAGCCACAGGAATCGCTGTAGCACTTTTAGTAATTGCGTTGACGATTATCCTATCTTTGGTACAGCCAAAATTTAAGATGGTTCAGAAGTTAACCGATAAATTAAATCAAACAACTCGTGAAAACTTAAGTGGACTGCGGGTTGTGCATGCTTTCAATGCTGAACAATTCCAAAATCAAAAATTTGATAAAGCTAATCATGAACTGACCGGAGCTAACTTATTTGCCAACCGGGTTCTCGCTTTGATGAACCCAGTAATGACGTTAATCTCTAATGGTCTTACCTTGGCAGTCTACGCAATTGGTGCGGTATTAATTGAAAATGCAGCAATGGGTGCTGGACGGCTAACACTGTTTAGCAATATGATCGTTTTCTCATCGTATGCGATGCAGGTTATTTTAGCGTTCCTGCTGCTATCAATTATTTTTGTCATTCTGCCCCGGGTGACAGTTTCAGCTGGCCGAATCAATCAGGTTTTGAGTGTTAAACCAAACATTAATTATCCGGACAAAACCCAGCAGACGCCCACATCCATGGGAACAGTTGAATTTAGGGATGTTTCCTTTAAATTTAAGGATGCCGAAGCAAGTGCCATTGCACATTTGTCATTCAAGGCTGAACCAGGACAAACAGTCGCTTTCATCGGATCGACCGGTAGTGGGAAAAGTACCGTTTTGAACTTGCTTTCACATCAATATGACATTACCAGCGGACAAATATTAGTCGATGGCGTGGACATTCGTGACTACTCTGAATCGGATTTGAATAATCGTTTAGGCTATATTCCACAGAAAGCTGTTCTATTTAGTGGAACGATTCGTTCAAATATTAATTTTGGTAAAACCAATCAAACAAGTCCAATGAGCGATCAACAGATTATCGATGCTCTTAAGACAGCTCAAGCATGGGAATTTGTTAGTTCAAACGAAAAGAAGCTGGATGCACCGGTTGCGCAGCACGGGGATAACTTCTCTGGCGGCCAAAAGCAACGATTGGCGATTGCACGGGCAATTGCGCGGAACCCTGAAGTATTGATGTTTGATGATTCCTTTTCGGCTTTGGATTATGCAACTGACCGGAGACTTCGGGATGCCTTGAAACAAAATCGCCGTCGCACAACAAAACTCATTGTGGCACAGCGGATTAGTACAATTATGGATGCAGATGAGATTGTGGTACTAGATAAAGGTAAAGTTGTGGGCCAAGGAACCCATCAACAATTATTGAAAAATAATGACGTGTATCAAGAAATCGCATACTCACAGCTGTCAAAGGAGGAATTGGCGTAATGACAAAACAAACGAATTTAATTCCCGGTATCAAAAAATATGGTAGACCTTATATTTCTCAAGTAATTATTGCTGTTTTCCTTGCGGCATTCGGTAATATTGCGACAATTGTGGGTCCTAATCAACTAAGTAAAATTACGAACTTAATTTCCAAGGGGCTTCGGGGGAGCATTGATGTCAGCCAGGTTATGAGAATTGTGGTAATTTTAGGGATCATCTATGGCGTCGGCGCACTGATGTCTTACGGACAAGGGTTTTTGATGGCAAATGTTTCGCAGAATTTCACCCGAGATTTAAGAACTAAGATTAGTCAGAAGATTAATCGTTTACCGATTTCCTATTATGACAAGCACGATGAGGGTGACACCTTAAGTCGGGTTACCAATGACTTGGATACTTTTGGTCAGGCCCTCAACCAAAGCTTAGGAACACTCATATCATCTATTGTGTTGATTGTTGGAACGATTCTCATGATGACGGTCACTAACTGGATTCTGAGTCTCACGGCAATTGTGTCCGCCTTTATCGGAATTGTTCTAACCGTTGTTCTTCTTCAGCACTCTCAAAAGTATTTTAACCAGCAACAGAACAATCTCGCTGACGTATCGGGTTATGTTGAAGAAGTTTATTCCGGCCATCAGGTGGTCAAAACTTATAATGGAACTAAAAATGCTAAGAAAGAATTTACAGACCGCAACCAGAAATTGGCAACCAGCGTTTGGAAATCTCAATTCATTTCCGGAATTATGCAGCCATTGATGACATTTATCGGGAATTTAAGTTACGTTTCCGTGAGTGTAATTGGCGCTTTGCTGGTGTTAAACAATACAATTTCAATCGGCGTAGTTGTCGCTTTCATGGTATATGTTAGAATTTTCACACAACCACTTTCTCAAGTCACTCAAGCATTTTCCAGCCTTCAGTCAGCTAAAGCTGCATTGCACCGAGTCTTTGAGTTTCTCGAAGAACCGGATGATCAAGCTGACCAGGATGCAGACACTGAATTAAAGGATGTCAAAGGCCGGATTGATTTCGAACACGTTTCTTTTGGTTATAATCATAATGAAACAATTATTAAGGACTTTAATGCCCATATCGAACCTGGCGAAAAAGTAGCCATTGTTGGCCCAACAGGTTCAGGAAAGACGACGTTAATTAGTTTATTAATGGGCTTTTATCAAATTGACGAAGGCTCGATTAAGATTGATAATAAAAACATTAACACCATCACAAAGCAAAGCATCCGTGATCAGTTTGATATGGTTCTCCAAGATGCTTGGCTCTTTGAAGATACCATCATGAACAATTTGAAATATAATGATCCCAAAATTGATGATGACCAAGTAATTGAAGCGGCCAAAGCGGTTGGTATTGATCATTTTATCCGAACGTTGCCAAAAGGGTACGATACCGTTCTTAATGATTCAGTAACGCTATCTGTTGGCCAAAAACAGTTAATGACAATTGCAAGAGCGCTTGTTCGAAATCGGCCAATGTTGATTTTGGATGAAGCTACTAGTTCAGTTGATACTCGAACTGAAGAACAGCTTCAAAAGGCCATGGACATTTTGACCAAAGGACGCACATCGCTGGTAATTGCCCATCGATTGTCAACAATCAAAAATGCCGACAAAATTATTGTGCTTAAAGATGGTAAAATCTTAGAGACAGGAAATCATCAAGAATTGATGAATGAAAATGGCTTCTATGCTAGTCTGTACAACAGTCAATTTGAAAGTCTAACTGCATAAGAGAGGAGCACAAATGAATAATTTTCAATTAGGGCCATTAATCAAAGCTGTTAATACGCTGTTTGAACGGGAACTGGATAACCAACTTTCTGCAAGAACCGATGTTCCAAACTTGACCGGAGCACAAGCTAGACTGTTGGGATACTTGTTAACCCACGCCGAAACCATTGTTTATCAGCGTGATTTGGAAAATATATTTCATTTAAGCCGGCCAACTATTAACGGACTAGTCAAACGATTGAGGGAAAATAATTTTATCACCGTTTTTCCATCATCTGAAGACAAAAGATTCAAACAGGTTCAGTTAACAAAAACGACACGAGAACAAATGGAAGCACACCAAAAGGATTTTGAAAATATATTTGTTCGGATTGAAGGTCAGATGACCAAGGGGATGACTGAAAATGATGTTGAAACGTTCAGAACCTTGCTTGGAATTTGCTTGAAAAATCTACAAAAATAACGAATACAAGGCAGTCTTGCGACATCAATCTTAAAAAGCAACTAGATTTAGACTGTAACAAAAGTGATTCATCGACAACTTTGTTTGTGCGGTGAATCACTTTTGTTATGGCGCCTTCTGTAACAATCTTTTCTTTTAGTATTTAAACTAATCATTCAACCAAGGCTGGCAACCCTGATCTTTTCAGCCACACAGAATCATTTAAAGTTACACGGACAAGCAAGTTGTTTCGATCGATGTTGCCAAAGTTTCGACTACGGGCAGATTGGTTCGTTGCTTAACCTGGGACGTCCTCGTGGTTCATACCACAGGAATAACGGGAATTTGTGATAGAAAACAAAAAAATCTGGGGTTGGGTTTCGTCAGCAGCCGAAAAGTGGCTTTGACGGAATCTGATCCTAGATTTTTGCTTCATTATTTCGTAACGTACAAGCCTTTATAGCCGTTGCTCATGCCGGCCGGATTCCACACAAATCCATGGATATTCGTCCGCCAGAGTTGCGTCGTTGCTGGCTGGTACAGTGGGACAATTCCTTGATCTTTCATTAGGACTTTTTCAGCATTCACCAAATCGTCATAACGCTTGTCAGGATTGTTGGCATCGGTTGTCTTAGATGCTTCAATATACTTATCGTAAGTCGCGTTCACCCAATGACCGTTGTTAGTTGGATTGCTCTTTGTCAGCAGGTCCAAGAAATTGATTGGGTCCGCGAAGTCAGCGCCCCACGAGGACACAACCAGGTCAAAATCACCACTGGTTGAGCGGGATAATTTGCTCTTGGTGGGTACATTATGAATCGTGATGCTCAATCCAGGTAGCTTGTTGAATTGACTCTGAAGGTATTGAGTCGTCTTTTTTGACTGATCTGTATCGTCACTCAGCAGTGACAGGTGGAGTTTCTTTTGACCAACTTGTTTCATCCCTTGCTGCCAAAGCTTCTTTGCCTGGGACTGATTATAGGCGACCCCATCTTTTTCATAGGCATCCTTGGCAAAATCAGCACCGGTCTTTGGATTACGGAAGAAGTTGGTTGAAACAAATCCCTTGGGTGCCGTTGAGCCGTCACGAAGAACTTGGCTGGCCAAAGTTTGTTTGTTAATGATACGAGAAAGTGCTTGACGAACTTTGGTATTCTTCAATGCCTTCACCCGTTTTTGGTTCATCTCCAGGTACATGGTCGAGCCGCCGACAAACTTTTTAAACTCGGGTCGATTCTTGTAGGTTGGGACTTCTTCTCCCGATAGACTAATCACATCGAGTTTATTTTGTTGGTAGAGTGACAATCCCGTACTTGGTGTTTTGATCACTTGGAAGTCGAGTTGGTGCGCCTTAACGTGTTTCTTGTCCCAATAATTGGGGTTCTTTGTCATAGTCCAAGTATCGCTGGTCCCGTTCCATTTGGAGAGGACAAACGGACCATTGTACGCGGTGGTTGCACTACTGGTTCCATATCGACTGCCATACTTCTTAACTGCGGATTCCTGTTGTGGGAAAAAGGTTGGAAATGCCAGTAATAGTTTGAAGTAAGGAACCGGGTGGCTGAGTTTGACCACCAATGTGTGGCTGTTTGGCGCATAAACACCTAATTTATTGGCAGACAGATGGCCCTTTTGAATGGCACTGTAGTTCTTGACGCCTTCAAATAAATAGGAATACCCAGCAGCCGTTTTTGGATTGACAACTCGCCGCCAGCCGTAAACAAAGTCTTTGGCGGTGACGGGTTGGCCGTTATTCCATTTGTCGTTTGTCCGCAATTTGAACGTATAAGTTAAGCCATCGTTGGAAACTTTGGTGCTGGTAGCGAGGCCGTTTTCAACTTTTGATTTTGGCCCCAAGCGATAAATTCCTTCACTAATTTGGTAGAGGGGCGTCAAGCTGCCGCTATCAGAGGCTTTAGCGATGTCCAAAGTAGAAATCTCTGAACTGGTACTGAGATTGATCGTTTGGTCCTTTGCCATCTGTTTACTGGATTTAGTGGAAGAGCTGTTGTTACCGCAGCCGGCAAGTACCAGCATGACAGCGAGAACGCCAGTGATCAATAGTAAGTGTTTATTGAATTTCACGATTTAAACCTCTTTTTCGACATAAAAACTGCCAGCATCAAAAGCCTGCTGGTCAGTTGTTTATTAGTTTGTTGAGTTACTTTGAATTTGTTAGTACCAAGGCTACTATCCTATCATGGAATGGCGAACGTGGCAAATATGGTTCATTAAATAGCATGATTGGCGTGGTGGGAATCAGAGGACCGGCCAAGAGTAGTGACTAAAACAGCTTTGCCCCAGCCCCATTATAGCGACTAAGTCAAAGTTGTATTTTAAATCATAAAATAAGGTCCATTTTATTCAAATTCTTCATACTCATTAGGGTCTT